>JAGRHW010000317.1 GCA_020444765.1 Gammaproteobacteria bacterium
TAGGCGGGTTTTATCGCCGGCTTTCATGGTGGCCTTGATATCATCGCCGAGGCGCAGTTTCAGATCGCTCATAACTCTTTTCCGGGTTCGATCGGGCCGACCCGCGGTACCGACATATTACAGCTATACCGGACTGTGCGGCAGTCTGTCAGTATAGACGTACGCGGCGAGAAGCTTCCTTGGCGACTTTCTTCTGGTGTCGCTTAACCGCGGCGGCGGCTTTTCGCTTTCGTTCAGTTGTCGGCTTCTCGTAGAATTCGCGACGCCGTGTTTCAGTCAATACTCCGGCCTTTTCACAAGAGCGCTTGAAGCGGCGCAGGGCCATTTCGAAAGGTTCGTTTTCTTTGACGCGTACAGATGGCATTTAAATCCAGGTCTCCTTAAATTACAAGTTAACAAAAAAGATTGGAAAAACCCGTCAAGTATAACCTGTGTATAATTTGATGCAAAAGAAATTCGGAAAGTTATTGAAATGAAGGTGATCGGCTTCGAATCCTCCTGCGATGAGACCGGTGTGGCGATCTACGACTCACAGGCGGGTCTGCTCGCTCACGTATTGCACAGTCAGGTGGCGTTGCATCAGGCGTACGGCGGGGTGGTCCCTGAGCTGGCCTCGCGTGATCACGTGCGTAAATTGACGCCACTGTACCGGGAGGTCATTAAGCAGGCCGGCCTAAGCCTGGCAGATCTCGACGGCGTTGCCTACACCGCCGGGCCGGGTTTGCTTGGCGCCTTGCTGGCGGGTGCGGGCGTGGCCCGCGCGCTGGCCTGGGCGCGGGGTTTGCCCTCGCTGGCCGTGCATCACATGGAAGGCCATTTGCTGGCGCCGATGCTGGAGACACAGCGGCCGGCCTTTCCGTTTGTCTGTTTGCTGGTTTCGGGCGGGCATACCATGTTGATTCGTGTCGATGGCGTGGGCCGTTACCGTTTGTTGGGCGAGACGCTGGATGATGCCGCCGGCGAGGCCTTCGATAAAACCGCCAAGATGATGGATTTACCTTACCCCGGTGGCCCCCATATTGCCCGCCTTGCCATGCAGGGTAACGAAGGCCGTTTTGTATTCCCCAAACCCATGACCGACCGCCCCGGGCTGGATTTCAGTTTCAGCGGTTTGAAGACGGCGGCGATTACCTGCTACCGTGAAAATCAGGCGCAACAAGAGGTCAGGGCGGATATCGCATCGAGCTTTCAGGAAGCCGTGGTGGATACGCTCCGGATCAAGTGCGAGCGTGCCCTGCGCCAGGAAGGCATCGAGCGGCTGGTGGTTGCCGGCGGGGTTGGCGCGAACCGGTTACTGCGGGAGCGCTTTCAGGCGTATTTTTCCGATCGCGGCTGCGAGGTGTTTTATCCGCGTATCGAATTCTGCACCGATAACGCCGCGATGATTGCGCTGGCGGGCTGTTTGAGAATGCAGGCCGGGCAGCGCGATCAGGGTGTCGCTCTGGCTGTCCGCGCACGCTGGCCGCTCGATGAATTGGTCCCGATTTGACGTCAGCCGGTTTTCTTTGCGCCGATTTTCGGCTCGGTGCCGTTCAGCATACGTTGCAGATTGCTTCTGTGCCGCCAGAACAACAGTACTGCGATGACACCCATGACTACGACATAGGGCATCTGGCCGGTGGCCATCCAGATGTATAAGGGCGCCAGGGCGAAGGCGCATAATGCCGCCAGTGAGGAGATGCGGAATGTCAGGCTCACCGCCAGCCAGCTGGCTACGATCAGCAGGCCGCTGACCCACGACAGGCCAAATCCCGCACCGATGGCGGTGGCGACGCCTTTGCCGCCGCGGAAGCCGAAAAAAACCGGAAACAGATGGCCGAGAAATGCACCGAGCGCGGTCAGTGCGATAACGGTTGCCGAGGACATCAGTGCCGAGGCCAGCAGTACCGGCAAAAGACCTTTGAGCATATCGCCAAACAGCGTCAGCGCCGCCGCCTTTTTGTTGCCGATGCGCAAAACGTTGGTTGCGCCCGGGTTGTTCGAGCCGCTGGAGCGCGGGTCCGGCAGGCCCATCAGCTTGCAGGTGATGATGGCGGTCGAAATCGAGCCGAACAGATAACCGGCGACGGGAAGAATCAGGTAAGCCATAGGCGTTTGCCGCTGAAAAAACTAGATTTTAACGATACGCGTACAAATTTCATCCATTGATAAAAGTTTTAGTGCAATTTGAGCATGTTTGATGACTGAGCAACCCTGGCATGCCGATGTGCGCGCCGTTAGACGGGCCAGCGACAAGGCTGCCGCGCACTACACGCAGACCGCGGCGATTACCGGCGAAATCTTTCGCCGCCTCGAAACGCGCCTCGATTATCTGGCGATCGAACCGAAAGTGGTGCTCGATCTGGGGTGTGGAACAGGTAGCGCCTTGCCGGTCTTGCAGAAGCGCTACAAAAAGGCGCTGCTGACCGGGCTTGATATTTCTTTGCCGATGTTGCGGCAGGCCGCGCCGACGCGCCTGTTTTCCAGAAAGCAAGCCTTGGTGCAGGCCGATGCGCAACAGTTGCCGTTTGCCGATGAAAGTGTCGGCCTGATCGTGTCAAACCTGGCTTTTTTTCTCTGCCCGCAAACCGGGCGCCTGTTCAGTGAGATCAGCCGTGTGCTTGCATCGGGTGGCGCGCTGTTGTTCACGACGCTCGGGCCGGACACGCTCAGGACATTTCTTGATGTCATCGAGCAGGCCGATCCCGTCGGGGCGAGGTTGCGTTTTGCCGATATGCATGACCTTGGCGATATGATGGCGGCGGCCGGTCTGGCTCAACCGGTGCTGGATATCGAATACCTGACGGTAACTTATTCATCGGTCGAATCAATGCTTGGCGACTTACGCGCCGGTGGTGCGGTCAATGTCGCGCGCGGCCGGCGCCGTGGTTTGATGTCCGGGCAAAAGGCCGCACAGATCCGCCGGGCCATCGAGCAATCCGGCGTACGGGATTTCACCTTTGAAATCGTTCAGGGCCATGCCTGGAAAAGTGACCGGTCGGGCGCTCCCGCAGGCCGTTCATCCGTCTTGCCTGAAAGATATATTCCTATACGGGTAGATAAACCTGACTAGCCCGGACCTGCCGGAGGTAGCTGGTCATGCCCGGGCATTCGGCCTGGCTCAAGGGCCGGTTTTTTTCTTGAGTGTGGCATGACGATTCGGTAGGATTGGCTACAATTGATAATTATCAATGTTGCGAAGCAAAGAATGCGCTGGTCGCATCACTTCGGGCCGGAATGATTCGAACAGAGGCAAATACCAATCAGGATTTTTTTCGCGTAATCGTCCGTGCCAACCGGTCGATGGGATGGCGGGAAAATCTTATTCTTGTCGGCACGGTAGGTCTGATCAGTCTGGGGCTTGCGGGTGGTATGGCAGCCATGGGCTACTGGCTGGTGCTGCCATTTGCCGGACTGGAGTTGATAGCACTTACTTTCTGTCTGCACAAGACGCTGGTACGTCTGGAACAGCAGGAAGTGATTACGATTGGCAAGGACACCATTACGGTTGAGTGGGGCGCTCGACAACCTCAACGGAGTGTTCAGGCCCCCCGGCACTGGAGTCGTCTGAGTTTCAGAAGTCCGGACAATCCGTTTGACGTGGGTTTGCTGGCCTTGCTGGTTCATAATAAAGCCTACCGACTCGGTACCGCGCTCGGTAAAGTAGAAAAACAACAACTGTTTTCAGAGTTAAAAGAACATTTCGAAGCCGGTCAGGTGTGTACGAGTGCTTCGCGTTGATTCATGCGAGAGTGAATCAGCGGCGAGTTCAGACCGGAGTCAGTGAAAAGCGCCCGCGCCGGCGTTTTTTTATGATCGAATACAGTGGCTACATTAAAAAAATGGGATGGAGAAAAGCTAATTATGAAGTCGACATTTAACGGCGCCATCAAGCTGTTCGGGCTGGTTTTCATCGCTCTGCCCGGAAGCGTTCTGGCTGACTGGGGTGCTCTGAATATGACCAGAGGCGCCACAAAGATCAGTGAGGAAGTGTATGGCATCCATATGATGGCATTCTGGGTCTGTTGTGCGATCGGCCTGGTTGTGTTCAGTGTGATGTTCTACTCAATGTGGCGTCATCGAAAGTCCAAGGGTGCGGTCGCCGCGACTTTCCATGAAAGCACCACCGTGGAAATCATCTGGACGGCAATTCCTTTTGTGATCCTGATCGGTATCGCGATTCCCTCGGCGAAAACCCTGATCGCCATGGAGGATACCTCCAACTCCGAGCTGACGATCAAGATCACCGGCTACCAGTGGAAGTGGCATTACGACTACCTGGATTCCGGTGTCAGCTTCTTCAGCTCACTGGCGACTGAACACAATCAGGCGCGTCAGCTTGGTGCCGGGGCTGATATAAGCACGATCGACAACTATCTGCGTGAAGTCGATAACCCCATGGTTGTGCCGGTAGGGGTGAAAATCCGCTTTCTGCATACCGCCAATGATGTGATTCACTCCTGGTGGGTGCCGGACCTGGCGTTGAAAAAAGACGCTATCCCCGGCTTTGTCAACGAAAACTGGACAGTCATAGAAAAGCC
>JAGRHW010000318.1 GCA_020444765.1 Gammaproteobacteria bacterium
CGAGGAGATGGGGCATACGGCCAGAACCACATCCGGTGATGACGTTGAAACCGCGCTGGCGGAGAAAGTGCTGGGCGAGCAGTCAGAGGATATGGTTACCCGGCCGCCGGTGGTCACTGTCATGGGTCATGTCGACCACGGCAAAACCTCCTTGCTCGATTATATCCGTCACTCCAAGGTGGCGTCTGGCGAGGCGGGCGGCATTACCCAGCATATCGGTGCGTATCATGTCGAAACCGACAAGGGTGTTATCACCTTTCTTGATACGCCGGGCCATGCTGCGTTTACGGCAATGCGTGCACGCGGCGCGCAAAGCACCGACATCGTGATACTGATCGTCGCGGCCGATGACGGTGTCATGCCGCAAACGATCGAGGCCATTCAGCATTCGCGCAGCGCACATGTACCGATGATCGTTGCGGTCAACAAGATCGACAAGGAAGCGGCAGATCCGGATCGGGTCAAAAGCGAGCTGTCGCAACACAGTGTGGTTTCCGAGGAATGGGGTGGCGATGTACAGTTTGTCAACGTCTCGGCGCATACCGGCCAGGGTATAGACGAGTTGCTGGACGCGATTCTGCTGCAGTCCGAAGTACTGGAACTGAAAGCACCGGCCGAGGGTAATGCCAACGGTATCGTGATCGAAGCCACGCTCGACAAGGGGCGCGGTCCGGTTGCCACCGTACTGGTGCAGGGCGGAAAGCTCAAGAAGGGCGATCTGATCATCTGCGGCCAGGAGATTGGCCGGGTACGTGCGATGTTTGACGAAAACGGTCAACAGGTCGAAGAAGCGGGTCCGTCGATCCCGGTACAAGTGCTGGGCTTGTCGAGCACCCCGGAAGCCGGCGACGAGTTTCTGGTGGCCGATAACGAGAAAGCCGCCCGGGAACTGGCCTATCTGCGCCAGAGCAAACAACGCGATGTGCGTTTGTCCGAGCGCAAACCGTCCAAGCTCGAAGACGTGTTCTCGCAAATCAAGGAGGGCGACAAAGCCACCTTGCGACTGGTTATCAAGGCTGATGTTCGTGGCAGCTTCGAGGCGCTGCGGGACTCTCTGGAAAAGATCTCCACCGATGAGGTCAGTATCCGGGTCATCGGCGGTGGTGTCGGCGGCATCAACGAATCGGATGCGCATCTTGCGGCGGCCTCCAACGCTATCCTGATCGGTTTCAATACCCGTGCCGATAACTCGGCGCGCAAGATTATTACCGAGCAGGATGTAGACTTGCATTATTTCAGCGTCATCTACGATGTCATCGACCTCGTCAAAGGCGTCGCCAGCGGACTGCTCGCGCCTGAAATTCAGGAGCGGATTATCGGTCTGGCGGAAGTCAAGGATGTCTTCAAATCGCCGAAGTTCGGTTCTATCGCCGGCTCCATGGTGGTCGATGGTGTGGTACGTCGCGATCAGCCGATTCGCGTGCTGCGCGACAACGTGGTGATTTACGAAGGCGAGCTGGAATCCCTACGGCGTTTCAAGGATGACGTTAACGAAGTCCGTATGGGTACCGAGTGCGGTATCGGCGTGAAAAATTACACCGATGTCCGGCCCGGTGACCAGATCGAAGTCTACGAACGCAAGGAAGTGGCGCGGGCGCTCTGATCGCCACCGAGGCGGTAAGCTATGGCCAGAGATTATCCAAGAAGTTACAGGGTTGCGGATCAGATACAGCGCGAGCTGGCTCAACTGATCCGCACCGAACTGAAGGACCCGCGTGTTTCGGAGCTGTTGACGATCTCCTCGGTAGACGTCAGCCGGGATCTGTCGATTGCGAAAATCTACTATACCGTCCTCAATGAAGAGCAACGGGCGGATACCGAAGAAGCCCTCACACAAGGCGCCGGCTATCTGCGCAAACTTCTCAGCAACCGCCTGACCATGCGCAGTGTTCCGCAGTTGCGCTTTATCTATGATACGACCCTGGAAGAAGGCGCACGCCTGTCGGGGCTGATCGATAAGGCGGTAAAGTCCAATACCACGACCGAAGACGAATCCTGAGGTTCTGTTTCGATGGCGCGAAAGGCCCGCAAAGGCCGCCCGGTCGATGGTATTCTGATACTCGACAAGCCTGTCGGTATTTCTTCCAACCGCGCTCTGCAAACCGTCAAGCGACTGTTTAACGCGCAAAAAGCCGGTCATACCGGCAGCCTTGATCCTCTGGCGACCGGCATGCTACCGCTGTGCTTCGGCGAGGCGACCAAGGTTTCCGCCTTTCTGCTGGATTCCGATAAAACCTATATCACCGAAGCCAGGCTGGGTATCAAAACCAGCACCGGCGATCGTGAGGGTGAAATCATTCACGAGCGGCCGGTCGCGGATTTTGGCGAGGCCGAAATTCTCAAAACCCTGAAGCGTTTCACGGGATCGATCAAACAGATCCCGCCCATGCATTCGGCCTTGAAAAAGGATGGCAAGCCTTTATACAAGCTGGCCCGTAAAGGTCTGGATGTCGAGCGCGAAAGCCGCCCGGTGACGGTTTACGCCATCGATCTGCTGGAGATCAAACTGCCGGTCTTGGTGCTGCGCGTCCATTGCTCCAAGGGCACGTATATACGCACACTGGTCGAGGATATCGGGGAAGCACTGGGCTGTGGTGCGCATGTGCAACGCTTGCACAGGGAGTCCACGGAACCCTTCGGTAAGGAGAAAATGTACTCCATCGAGGAGCTGGGCGTCCTCGCCGATCAGGGGACAGATGCGCTGGACCGGTGTCTCCTGCGTCCGGATACGGCCCTGACCGGCATGCCTGAAATCGAACTGAACCAGGCGCAGAAAGCGTTTTTTCAGGCGGGCCGGATGATCAGTGACGGAAATATTTCCGCCGATATGCAAGACCGGTTGTTACGGGTTTACGACGTCAACCGGGAGTTTCTCGGGCTGGCGCTGGTGAGCGGTGACGGGCAATTGTGTCCGAAGCGGGTTTTCGGCTTGCAAACAATCTGAAAGTCCCGGTTTCACTGGCCTGTAATCATTTTTTTGCCTTGTTCCGGCCACCAGCGGTGGTACAATGGCGCAAGATTTCCGTTCTGTCCGGAGATCGTTTTCCGTACCTGTTTCTGTTTCCAAATCACGGATTCAGGCGAATTTTATCCGATTGGAGTTAATACACTATGTCATGCCTAAGTGCTGAACAAAAAGCAGCTATCGTCAAGGAATACCAGCTTGATGCAAAAGATTCCGGTTCGCCAGAAGTGCAGGTTGCCCTGCTGACGGCCCGCATCGTTCATTTGACCGAACATTTCAAAATTCACTCTCACGACCATCACTCTCGCCGGGGCTTGTTGCGCATGGTTAATCAGCGCCGCAAACTGCTGGATTACCTCAAGGGTAAAAACCAGGAACGTTATCAGGATTTGATCAAACGTCTCGGCCTGCGTCGCTAACCGCCAAATTCAGGAAATTCTGTGACTATTCATACCAAAACTTTTCAATACGGCGACCAGATCGTCACTTTGCAAACCGGTGAGGTCGCCCGTCAGGCAAGTTGCGCGGTTATCGCCAGCATGGGTGACACGGTCGTGCTGGTTACCGTGGTCGGCCGCAAGGAGGCCAACCCCGGTGCCGATTTCTTCCCGTTGACGATCAATTACCAGGAGCGGACTTACGCGGCGGGTAAAATCCCCGGCGGTTTTTTCAAGCGCGAAGGCCGTCCGAGTGAAAGCGAAACGCTGATCTCCCGGCTGATTGACCGCCCGCTGCGTCCTCTGTTCCCGAAGGGCTTTAAAAACGAAGTCCAGGTGATCGCGACGGTTGTTTCGATCGATCCGGAAATCAGCCCGGATATCGTTGCCATACTCGGCGCCTCCGCGGCAGTCAGCGCCTCCGGAATACCGTTTGACGGCCCGATCGGCGCGGCCCGGGTCGGTTTCGATCCGCAGGCGGGCTACCTGCTCAACCCCTCCTATGCCGAGCTGGAAAAATCGGCGCTCGACATGGTGGTGGCCGGCACCAAGGATGCCGTGCTGATGGTCGAATCGGAAGCACAGCAGCTTGACGAAAAGACCATGCTCGAAGCAGTCATGTTCGGCCATCGTGGTTTCCAGCCGGTCATTGACGCGATCATCCAGCTTGCCGAAAAGGCAGCGAAGGATCCGCGCGATCATGTCGTGCCGGATCATTCCGAACTGGAAGGCCGGATGGAGAAGCTCGTTGGTGGTGATATTGCTGATGCCTACACCATTTCCGACAAGCAGGAACGCTACAAGGCGCTCGATGCCGCCAAGGCAAAGATGAAGGCTGAATTCGTGACGGAAGAGACCTCCGCGAATGAAGCACAGGTCATTTCCGAAGTGTTCAAGCACCTCCAGGCAAAGGTTGTTCGCGGCTCGATCCTGAAGACCGGAAAGCGCATCGACGGACGCGACACCGCGACCGTTCGCCCGATCGTTTCCGAAGTCGGCGTGCTGCCGCGCACGCACGGCTCGGCGCTGTTCACCCGTGGTGAAACACAGGCGCTGGTGGTAGCCACGCTCGGCACATCGGATGACGAACAGTTCATCGATTCGCTGAC
>JAGRHW010000319.1 GCA_020444765.1 Gammaproteobacteria bacterium
TATAGCCGGCCAAGGGTGTGAAAGTATCAGCAAAAAGTTGTAGACACGGTACCTGCCTGTACCGGCAATGTTGTGGAGAGCGTGGCTTGATCCCGATTCCGGCAGGATGCGACAATAAAGGTGTGCTAATTTCCCAGGCTTTGCCGACCGTCTCAACCTGTCGGGACCACATAAGATCCGTCACCCTATGAGCCACACACACAATCACGATATCAAAAGCTACAACAAGGCTTTTGCCATCGGTATTTTACTGAATCTCGGCTTTGTCCTTGTCGAGGCCGCTTACGGTGTGTTTGCCGATTCGCTGGCGCTGATCGCCGATGCCGGACATAATCTGAGTGATGTGGTTAGCCTGTTGCTGGCCTGGATTGCGGGCATACTGGCTCGCCGGCCTGCAACGGAAAGGCGCACCTACGGGCTGCGGAAAGCGACGGTTATGGCCTCGCTGGCCAGCGCGATATTGCTGCTGATCGCTCTTGGTGGAATCGCCTGGGAGGCGCTCGGACGATTTTATGATCCGAAGCCCGTGGCAGGCATGCCGGTTATCGTTGTGGCAGCAATCGGGGTTGTCATCAACGCGGCAACGGCCTTGCTGTTTATGCAGGGTCAAAAGCACGATCTGAATCTGAGAGCGGCCTTCCTGCATATGACCGCGGATGCCGGAATTTCGCTCGGCGTGGTCATTGCCGGGGTGATTATTCTGTTCAAGGGCTGGCTATGGATTGATCCCGCATTGAGTCTTTTTATCGTACTGGTCGTTCTTGTCGGCACCTGGCGTTTGCTGCGGGATTCGGTCGACTACGCCATGGATGCGGTACCCGGCAATATCGATATACAGGCAATAAGACACTATCTGTCAGGTCTTGATCGGGTCAGGCATCTTCATGATTTGCATGTCTGGCCCCTCAGTACTACCGAAGTGGCGCTGACCGTGCATCTGGTTGTCGATGACGCGATGCTGGATAATTTCTTTGTTTCGGATATTCAGCAGCGCCTGCATGATGAGTTCGATATAGAGCATGCAACGATTCAGGTTGAAACGGCGCTGACCGAAAGCCGCTGTCTGTTGAGTTGATGGCCGGGTATAACGGCTTGTATTTTTTGGCTTAGCAGCCGAGCAGAGGCAGGTGTTTTCTCTTATGGTAAGTCAGGGCGATTGCAATACAGTCCTTTAATGCATCCGCGGCGATGTCTTCGTCAGGACTGAATACGATTGCGCGATTGCCTTCGAAGTTAAATGTATCCCGGTAAATTTCCCTGAAGGTGTCGATCAGGTTTGTTTTGCAGTTAAAGAACATAGCAAACCGGGTTTGACTGGCTTTGACGACGGCGATTCTTATCGTGCTGCCGTGCCTGGTGAGGTAGGCGGGTTCGCCCCATTTCAGGGTTTCTTCAAGTTTATCGACGCTATTAATGGTCTCGGCTGTTTCGACTATCAGACGGCGCAGCAACAGCAGCTTTGATTTCAAGGCGGGCGGGCATGCATCAAAATAGGCCGCTACCGCCTGGTTGTGGAAAGCCGGTTCAACCGTCGTTTTCATTGTTTATCCCGTAATCCTTCCAGGCAGGGTTCTCAGGATTCGAAGCGGACGCATTTTATCGGGGCCAGGTGTTTGCTGACCGACTGCCAGGAATCGCCCTGGTTCTCGCTGACCCAGAGCGAGCCGGTCGTGCTGCCGAATACAAGCCGTTGCCCATCTCCGGAGATATCCAGTGAATGGCGGTAAACGAGGTCATAAGCGGCTTCATCGGGCAGGCCCTTGTCCAGGCTTTCGAAGTGTCGGCCGCCATCGCGGGTCCGGTTTACCACCAGATGAGCATCGACCGGGAATCGCTGCTCGTCCTTGATCGCCGGCACGAACCAGGCGGTATCCGGATCTTCGGGATGTACGACGACGGCAAAACCGAAGACCGATGGTTTTACATCGATCAACTCCTGCCAGTTGAGACCGCCGTCATCGCTGCGGAATATACCGTTATGATGCTGCAGCCAAAGCCGGTCGGGATTGGCCGGACAACTGACCATCTTGTGCACGTCCTGGCTGACCGGGTCGCCCGCCATCTCGGGCGGCATATAGGCATTGCGAAGCCCTTTGCCGATCAATTGCCAGTGTTCGCCGCTGTCGTGACTGGTCCAGATGCCGCCGACGGAAACACCGATAGTAATATGCGCAGCATCACGTGGATCGACCAGAATGCTGTGTATGCCGGCCAGGTCGTAGCCGCCGCCCATCCACTGTTTGCGCCGCGGGTCGTCCCACAGGGATTGGATCAGTGACCAGCTGTCGCCGCCGTCGCTGGAGCGGAACAGTCCGCCGGGCAGCGTGCCGCACCAGAGTTCGTCCTCCTGTCCGCCGCATTCCAGTGACCAGATCAGCCTGGTGTCCCAGGGAATATCGGTGCCGCGCATCGGGTCCTTGTCTTCGAGACCGTCGGGTTTTGCCGGATAAGCGGGTACGCTCGCCTCGTCCCAGCTTGCGCCGTCATCCTCGGAACGCTTCATTTTGACACCAAAATGGCCGAGATCCAGGGCGGCATGAATACGAGGTTTTGCGGGCTCCTTGAGCACCATGGAAACGGGGTCGCCGGGGAACCAGTGCCCGGCAATCGACCAGTCGCCGGCCTGCTGGCGTTCGATTCGAAACAGTCCCTTATGCGTTCCGACCAGTATTCGATTGCTCATATCAACCTCCGGATAGTGCCTGGACCACAAGAATGCTGTCTGTCGGACTGACGGGATCGGACAGCTGATGGCGATCCTGAATCAGGCTTTGATTGATGAAAATCGCCACGTGATGCCGTACCGTGCCCTGATTGTCCAGCACGTAACTTCTGACCGCCGGGTGGTGTGAAAAATAGCACTCCAGAGCCTGTTTCACGGTCTGCCCGGTGACCTGGGCCTCGGGCGCCTCGACGTGACGTTGCAGGTTGGCGGTGAAATTCAGGGTCGGCATGTGCCGAGCATATCGCTGCGCGCCGTGCTTGCCTATGGTTTTTAGCGCCAAAAAACCTTTTTAGTTATAAAGTGTTAGAAAAAAACAATCTATCAGCGTTTGAGTGAATCTTGGTGAGGTGGGGAGGCAGGTCTTATTACCAGGGTAACTGCAGGCAACAGTGTGTTTATCTTTTTGGTGGGATTGCAAACCGGGCCAAACACACTGAAGATAGTCAAGCATCCACAAGAAAAACACCAAGAGAGTTGAGAGGAGATATTGATGAGAAGCATTTTTTTCACGATGGCGCTTGCGGTTTGTGTTTGTCTGTCGCCGGTTCGGGCAGACACGGCAAGCAATGAAGCAGCCAGGGAAATCGTTCAGCAGAGTATTGTCAAATACCAGATTAACGAGGACGTAAGTATCGAGGAAGCGATCGATTCGATGAAGTTGCGGGCTAATATACTGAACTTCAAGATGGTCGCCGATCTGCCCTTGTCGGAACAGGTCGAGTCGATGGGTGAAGAAGCCAATTACATGCGGATTCTGGCTTTTTGTGACGCCCTGATCGCCAAGAGAATGGTTGAATACGATCCGATATTCGCAGGCTTTCTGCCATGCCGGATTGCCGTGATCGAGGATAGCGAAGGGCAGGGCTGGCTGATTACCATGAATATGGATATGATGCTTAATACGGTCGAGTTGACGCCGGAACTCCAGCCGCTGGCTGAAAAAGTCCGCGACACCATCAACAGTATCGTCGATGCCGGAGTCAACGGTGATTTATAAAGTCTGACTCAAGGATGACAGGGATGTCGTTTTTGTAAAAACCGTTCGGCTCCTTCTGCCATTTCCTTTTCGCGTTCCTGATCAGAGGTCAAATAAACGATCAGGCCTGTCGCTGTGTTTCTCGTGTCCTTCCTTCCCGTTTACGGATGCGATTCGTCTGATTGAGTTGTCCTGAAAAGAATTTCCTGATCGTCTATAAAAGAAGCAAATAATTGTTCTTGCTGATTCATCGCCACCGGCATCGTGATTTCACGGAATTTAATGCAGCTCAGTCCCCCACCCTCTGATCCCTGTTTCTCCCGGGTCCTGATCAAGATGATTAAGAAAATATAATTGTCTTTACCGTCTTTGATATAGGTCAATGTCGATTAATCTGACGGCATGATAAATTTTCTAGATACAGTTAGTTTTGCAACAGTATTTTAATAACAGAGTTAATAAGGTCGCGCGATATTATAGATTAGCTAATAATTACCCCGGACTGCTTCTGGGTGGAGGTGTCGGATTGATTGATGTCTGTGAAAAGAGTCATCGGTTCACTGCTCGATAGAGTACGGGGAAGCGTGGTCGAACAGATCGCTCATGCCTGAATGCTGGTTTTCGGTTACATCACCGAATGCGGTTTTAGCATTAAGCTGCTGCCGTAGGGCCCGCAACGTCGAAACCCCAAGACTGTCAAAATAATGTCGGTACGTTCAACGACAGACAGACTCATGTCTGTAGAACAAATCTAAAGACGGTAAACGGGTATCGGATAAAGATAAGTTAGAAGCCCTT
>JAGRHW010000031.1 GCA_020444765.1 Gammaproteobacteria bacterium
CCGCGCCCACCACCGCGACCTGAACGGCTTCGGCGGCATGAGCCAGCCGATGCCGGTCTACTGGGGCCTGACGACGCTCGCTTTCTTCGCCGCGCTCGGTCTGCCGGGCCTCGCGGGCTTCGTCTCGGAAGCGGTCACCTTGATCGGCGCCTACAACGCCGGCGACCCGCGCTTCCGCGTCCTCGTGCTGATCTCCGTGATCGGCATCGTGATCACCGCGGCCTTCCTGCTGTGGGCGATCCAACGCGTGTTCCTCGGCACCTTGAACGAGAAGTACAAGGACTACCCCGACATCAACGCGCGCGAGATCTTCTGCCAGGCCCCGCTGCTGTTCCTCTGCGTCGCGCTCGGCATCCTGCCGTTCTACCTGCTCGACTGGATGGAGGGCAGCGTCGAACACTGGGTGTCCTCGATGAGCCAGGCCATCCAGATCATCAACGGCTAAGGAAAGCACCCACGTGGAATACTGGGATGGGATGAAGGCGATCGCGCCGGAGCTCTGGTTGACGGGCTTCGCGCTGCTCGCGCTGCTCGTCGACCTGCTGACGAAGGGGCGCAACTCGCGCACCGTCGGCTACGTGACCTTGGCGGGGCTCGGCGTCACCGCGCTCGCGCTGATGGGGCAGAGCGAACGCGTCACGGCCTTCGGCATGGTCGAGGTCGACGCCTTCGGACGCTTCTTCAAGCTGTTCACGCTCGCCGCGCTCGCCGTGGTGTGCGTGTTCGTGATGTCCGACCGTCGCGAGCGCCAGCACGGCATCGGGGAGTACTACTTCCTGCTGCTCGGCGCCGCCGTCGGCATCTTCTTCATGGTCTCCACGAACAACCTGCTGTTGCTCGTGCTCGGCCTCGAGCTGCTCAGCCTCGCGTCCTACTCGCTGGCGGGCTTCCACAAGGGCAACAAGGCGTCCGCCGAAGCCGCGCTCAAGTACGTCATCTTCGGCGGCCTCTCGGCCGGCGTGATGATCTTCGGCATCAGCCTGCTCTACGGCCTGACCGGCACGATCGACCTCGCCGAGATGGCGACGCTCGGCGGCGAAGGCCTGCCGCGCGGCCTCGTGAGCCAGCTCGCCGCCAGCCCGATCCCGGTCGGCATCGCGGTGACGATGGTGCTCGCCGGCTTCGCCTACAAGATCTCCGCGGTGCCGTTCCACTTCTGGACGCCCGACGTCTACCAAGGCGCGCCGACGCCCGTCACGACCTTCCTCGCCGTCGCCTCGAAGGCCGCCGGCTTCGGCGCCCTGCTGCGCTTCCTCGGCGTGATGTTCGTGCGCGGCGACGTGCAGGGTCTCGTCGCCGACTACGGCGGACAGGTCGGCCTGCTGATCGCGGTGCTCGCCGTGCAGGCGGGCGCCATCTCGGAGCGCGCGGGCTACCTCGTCACCGCGGCGACGATGCTCACCATCGTCGTCTCGTCGTACTGGATCATGCTGCGCTACCCGACCCCGATCGCCGTCGACGCCCGGCTCCGCCGCGACTGATTCAGTCGATGAGCGTGCCGTCCGGGTTGAAGAACGGGTAGGGCCCCTCGAAGCGGTCGACGAAGCTCTGCTCGGAGAGCAGCGTGCCCGGTCCGCCGGACGGGTCGTCGCGCCACACGTGCAGCATCACCGCGCCCGGCTCCATGCGGTAGCCCGGCGTCGAGCCCTCGCGGTGGTCGAGCGCGACGGCGTGCGAGGGCGACGGCGCGATGAGCATCGGGATGCCGGCCACCGTGGTGCTGATGCTGCGATGCACGTGACCGCAGGCGACCAGCAGCACGTTGCGCCGCCCGGCCAGGGTCTCGATCAGCACCTCGGCATTCAGCAGCCGCTGCACGTCCATGTGGACGATGCCGGTGTCGAACGGCGGGTGATGCAGCAGGACCATGGCGGGCCGGTCGCCGAGCGCCTCCAGTTCACCGACCAGCCAGTCGACCTGTGCCGGGCGCAGTTCGCCGTGCGGCTTGCGCGGCACCACCGAGTCGAGCGCCAGCACGCGCAGCCGGCCGAAGTCGACGCCGTAGTCGAGCGTGCCGCTGGCCGGCAGGTAGCCGCCGTCGGCGAAGGCGAGCCGCATGCCGTCGCGGGTATCGTGGTTGCCGGGGATGACGTAAACCGGCATGTCCAGCGGCGCGAGCAGTTTACGCAGCAGGGCGTATTCCTCGGCGCGGCCGAAATCCGTCAGATCGCCGGTCATCAGGACCAGGTCCGGACGTTTCGTCAGTGCGAGGATATGCGCGACGCAGCGCCTGAGATTTTCCGCGGTGTCGACCCGCCGGTAGGCGAGGCGCCCTTCGGCCTTGATATGCGGATCGGTCAGTTGAGCTATCAGCATGGTTTTACAGAATCAATAAAGAGTCCGGTTCGATCGACAGGCCGACCGGATCACCGGGCTTGAACTCTACGCGATTTTCCGTCTCGATGGTGATATTTTCTTCGCCGAGACCGCCGATGATCAGCCGGATGCGGTCGCCAAGAAAAAAAGCCGCATAAACGCTGCCGTTCAACAGGGCGGAATCAGCATCGACGATTCGAGCGTTTTCGGGCCGGAACATCGCCCGGACCGGACCGGTTTTATCGCTCGAAACCGGGATCTTGCCGCCCTGGGTCAGTAGCAATCCATCACTGATGGTGCCGTCTATGCGGTTCATGGTGCCGATAAAATTTGCCACGAATTCCTCGCGCGGATCAAAGTACACCTCGCGGGCCGTGCCGACCTGCGCGACGCGGCCGCGATCCATGACGACGATCCGGTCGCCGAGCGACATTGCTTCGGCCTGATCGTGCGTCACATAAACCGTGGTGATACCCAGGCTGCGCAACAGCGCATTGATATCGACCCGCAAGCGTTCCCGCAGCAGGGCGTCCAGCGCGGTCAACGGCTCGTCGAGCAACAGAACCTTGGGCCGCACCGCGATGGCCCGGGCCAGCGCGACACGCTGTCGTTGACCGCCGGAGAGCTGATCGATACTCCGCTCGCGCAACTCGCCGATATGCATCATCGCCAGCATTTCCTCGACGCGGGTGGCAACCCCGGCTGGATCGATCTTTCTGATCTTCAGGCCGTAGGCAATGTTTTGCTCCACATTCATATTGGGGAACAGCGCATAGGATTGAAACACCATGCCGACATTGCGCCGCTCGATTGGCAGGTCGGTGACATCTTCCGTACCGAAAAACACCCGGCCGCCGGGATCGGGTGATTCAAGGCCGGCGATGATTCTCAGGGTGGTGGTTTTGCCGCAGCCGGACGGACCGAGAAAGACGACAGTTTCGCCGCCTTTGATATCGAGCGACATGGCGTCGAGCGCTTTGGCGCCGTTCGGAAAGGTTTTGGCGCAGGACTGCAGGCGAATCGAAGTGCTGTCGTTCATAAGGGTTTATTCCGTTGCATGCCGGGTAAGGAATCATCGTCGTCCGGCGGTGGCGGCGTGCTTCGTGTGCGCGGTTTGCCGTAGCGCTGCAGGGCGATCAGCAGCGGCATGATCATCAGCAGAAAAATAATTGTGTAGGCGCTGCCGACCTCCAGCCGCATCGAGGCGTAACTGTCGGCCAGACCGACCGGCAGGGTTTTGGTTTCCGGCGTGTGCAGCATCCAGGTGATGTTGAATTCGCCCATCGACAAGGTGACGACCATCAGCGAGCCGGCGATGATGCCGGAGCGGCAATTCGGAATGACGATATCGAAAAAGCGCCGCCAGAAACCCGCGCCGAGGCTGGCGGCTCCTTCCTCGATGCTGCGAAAGTCGGCCGTGGACAACACTGCAAGCACGGAGCGCATCATAAAGGGCAGGGTGTAGAGCACGTGGCCGACCAGAATAAACGCCCAGCTGGAGCGAAAATCCCGGAACGAACCGTAGGAAATGATTAATGCAAGCGCGATAGCAAGACCCGGAATCGCCAGCGGCAGGGTCAGCAGTTCCTCGATCATACGGGCGACCCGGCCCTGGCGTTTTGACAGGACATAAGCGGCCGGCACGCCGAGAATGATCGTGCAGATCAGGCAGGCCAGCGCGATCAGCAGCGAGAGGTAGATCGTCTCGTGATAAAGCGACCAGACCTCGACGATCCAGCGCAGGGTAACGCCGCTGGAAATGCCCTTGAAAAAGTTTTCCGTCACGCCGGCCATGATCGACATCACGACCGGAACGATCAGAAACGCGCAGACCAGAACGGTGAAGGCCAGTTGCAGATAAAAACGGCTGCTTCGTTGCATGGCGCTAACCCGCCGCCGCGACGGTTGAGCCGGCCAGTGAACGGGCGATATTCAACACGATCCAGGTGATCAGCCCCAGCACGATACTCAAGGCCGCCGCGGTGGCGATATTGGCGCGCAGGGTAAATTCGGTATAAATCGTCATCGGCAGTACATCGATGTTGGTGGCCAGGGTAAAAGCCGTGCCGAACGCGCCCATGGCGGTGGCAAAGGCAATCGCGCCGGAAGCGATCAGGGCCGGTTTCAGGGCCGGCAGGATGACATCGCGGATCACCTGCCAGGGCGTCGCGCCCAGCGAGCGGGCGGCTTCTTCGAGTGCCACATCGAGTTTTTCGGCGGCCGCCATGATCGTCAGGATCACGCGCGGAATCGAGAAATAGACATAACCGAGGAAAAGTCCGCTGATCGAGTAGGCGAACACCAGTTTGTCGCCGGTTAGCATTGCCGTGATCTGTCCGATCAGGCCCTGCCGGCCGGCCAGCATGATGACCATAAAGCCGACCACCACGCCGGGAAACGCCAGCGGAAAGGTCAGCATGGAGAGCAGCAGGTCGCGGCCGGCAAAGCGGTTGCGTTCCAGAAACAGTCCGGCGATCACCGCGATTACCAGGGTTGCAATCGTGGTGGCGGCAGCGAGTACCGTGGTTGCAATAAGGCTTTCAAGATACCGTGCTTCGGTAAGCACCGAGGTGTAGGTCGAGAAACCATCCGCGCCGCTGCCGGCAATATAGGCCAGATAAGCCATTGGTAAAAGAAAAAACGCCAGTGCGACTATAACCACCGGCAGGGCCAGTATGATGAGATTCGGGAGTTCCTGTTTTTCCATGCGATCCGCTTTGTCGTAGCCGTGAAGGAGCCGGGGCGGTGATCGCCCCGGCGACAGCAAGCAATGGTCCGCTTATCTGACTTCAGCGAGATAACGGTCGCCGAAGGCTTTTTGCACTTCCGCCATGCGGGCGTAATCGACCGGCTGGGCGCGTTCGTATTCAGAGTCGGGCAGGAATTTCGACTGCGCTTCCTCGGACATCGCGCTGGCACGGACCGGACGCAGAAAAGCGTTCGCCCAGACTGCCTGGCCGGTGTCGGACATAATGAAGTCGAGAATCTTCTTGCCCTCGTCGGCATGCGGTGCGCCCTTGACCAGGCTCATTACATAGGGAACGACTACTGTGCCTTCCTTGGGGATGACGAATTCGACATTCGCTTCATCCTTGTATTTTCCGCGATAGGCGTTGAAATCATAATCCAGAAGAATCGGAATTTCACCGGAGATCACGCGTGCGTAAGAGGTTTGTTTGGGGACGATGGGATCGTTTTTGGCGAGATCCTTGAAGTAGCTGATAGCCGGGCCGAAGTCGTCAAAGGTGCCGCCCATGGCGCGGTTTATCGCCACCGCGCCGGCATAACCGACGAAAGCGCTGGACGGATCGAGATAACCGACCATACCCTTGTATTCAGGCTTCAAGAGATCCGCCCAGGATGTGGGGACCGGCGTATCGCCGAGTGCGTCGACATTGACGAACAGGCCAAGCGCGCCCGAGTGAATCGTGAACCAGTTGCCGTCCGGATCTTTCAGACCGTCGGGAATATCATCCCAGTTGGCCGGCTTATAGGGCTCGACGACGCCTTCGTTTTTCGCCGCGATACCGAAGGAGACGCCGTAGTAGGCGACATCGGCGACAGGGTTGTCTTTTTCAGCGAGCAATTGCGAAAGAGTCTGGCCGGAGTTTTTATTGTCGTGCGGGATATCGTAGCCGAGATTTTCCTTGATGGCTTTCAGTTGCGATGCCCAGTCGGCCCATTGCGGCGGACAGTTATAGCAAATGGCATCAGCGGCGAAAGCCTGCGTGCCGAAGCCGGCAAAAATCAGTGCGCCGATACTGTTTATAAGTCGTTTTTTCGTGCTTTTTTTCATGATTCATTACCCTCATCGTTGAGATCTTGTAAATGTTGACAGGTTATTGTTGCTCCGGTTTTCACGGAGTCAGCCTGCCTTATGGTGCCGGGTGAAATTGACAATCATGTGACTTTCCCCTTGTTTGTATTATTGTATTAACCTTTATTACTGTGCTGCCCGCAGGATTCTCCATGTCGTATTCGATGCGGTAATACAAGGTTGGTAAGGCGCTCCCCCTGGTCGATTCGCCCTACCAGGTGTCTGGCTGCCCATTGGCCCATCTCCTCGGCCGGTTGCACTACGGTGGTAAGGTTGGGCGTGAGCAACTCTCCGATTGCGATGCCGTCGAAGCCGACCACCGAAACGTCTTCCGGAACACGAATTCCCCGTTGGGTCAGCGCTCTTATGGCGGAGATTGCCAGCAAGTCGGTCGAGCAAAAGAACGCCGTGGGTGGAGCGGGGCCGAGTATCAGCTTGTGAATGGCTCCGTCGAGATCAGGGTCTTCGAAGCCGACTTCAATGACATCCAGTGCTTCGATAGCGTGACGTTCCAGCGCATCCCGGTATCCTGCGCGGCGCTCGACGGAGCGGTCGGACTCGGATAGTTTCCCGGCGATCATGGCGATTCGCCGATGTCCCAGCGCGATCAGTGATTCGATCATTTCCCCGGCGGCCGCGCGGTTATCGATACTCACCGTTGAGCAGCTGTTTCGTTTGCAGGGATTGAACATCAGGACAAACGGAACCTGGGTCGCGCGCAGCAGTTCCAGTGTTTCGTTGTCCCGCTCGTGGGAGACCGTTAATATCAGGCCTTCGACCCTACTGTTCAAAAATGTTTCGATGGCGGACAGTTCGCGTGCGCTCTGGTAGGCCGAGGAGGCCAGCAGCACGCGGTAACCGGCTTCTTCGGCGGCTTGTTCGATACCCGCGACGGCATCGGCGAAGATCGGGTTTTTGAGGCTCGGCACCAGCACGCCAATCGTATGGGTGCGGGCGGTCTTTAGTTGCCGGCCGATCGTGTTCAGGCGAAAGCCGGATTTGCTGACGATCTCGTTGATCGCGCGTCGCGTTGCATCGCTCACCGGACCGCTGTTATTCATGACCCGCGAAACCGTCGCGGTTGAGACGCCGGCCTGCTGCGCTATGTCTTTTATGGTAAGGCGGCTTTTCATTGCACTCAGCGACCATAAGAATTCCGGAGTCATTACACTGTAAACGTTTACATCGACTGAACACAAGTATAATCGGGATTTATTTAAGCGAGATGACAGAGGCCGGTTGCCTGGCACTGCCGAACGAATCCGGATTTGCCCGGACAGGATTTTCTGCATAGAGTTACTAATGAGAATGTCGCTTCATCACCGTTCTCACTAGTTAGCTGTTGTATTGACGAGAATCGACATGATTTCCGAAAACCCACACTCCGCCGCCAAGTGGCAATTCTGGATCGATCGCGGCGGCACCTTTACCGATCTGGTGGCATTGGCGCCGGATGGCGACATCAAGGTCCATAAATTGTTGTCCGAAAACCCGCAGCGTTATCCGGACGCGGCGATTCAGGGCATGCGCGACCTGCTTGGCCTCGATGCCGCCACGCCGCTGCCGGTCGAGCGTATCGCGGCGATCAAGATGGGTACCACGGTGGCGACCAATGCGCTGCTGGAGCGCCGGGGCGAGCCGACGCTGCTGCTGACGACCCGCGGTTTCCGCGATGCGCTGCGGATCGCTTATCAGGTCCGACCGCGTTTGTTCGATCTGGATATCCGGCTGCCGGGCATGTTGTTCAGCGAGGTCGCGGAAATCGATGAGCGGATGTCCGCGCAGGGCGAGGTGCTGCGGGCCCTGCAGGATGCCGAGGTCAGTGAAAAACTGCAGGCCGCCCGCGATGCTGGATTGCGCAGCGTTGCAATTGTTTTTATGCATGGTTACCGCTATCCGGCGCACGAACGGCGCGCCGCGCAACTGGCCAGACAGCTCGGCTTCAGTCAGGTCTCGGTCAGTTCGGAGGTGTCGCCTCTGATGGGGCTGGTCGGGCGTGGCGACACGACACTGATCGATGCCTATCTGTCGCCGGTGTTGCGCCGTTACGTCGGGCGGATTGCCGCCGAACTGACCGGGTTGCAGCAAAACGGTGGGCGGCTGATGTTTATGCAATCCAACGGTGGCTTGACGGATGTCGACAGCTTTCAGGGCAAGGACGCGATTCTGTCCGGTCCGGCCGGCGGTGTGGTCGGCATGGTGCAGACTGCCGGTAAAGCCGGTTTCGATAAATTGATCGGTTTTGACATGGGTGGCACGTCGACCGACGTCAGTCATTATAACGGCGAATACGAACGCTCTTTCGAGACCGAAGTGGCCGGTGTCCGCCTGCGTGCGCCGATGATGCTGATTCACACGGTGGCGGCCGGCGGTGGATCGATTCTGCATTTCGACGGCGCACGCTACCGCGTCGGTCCGGATTCGGCGGGCGCCGATCCGGGTCCGGCCTGTTACCGCAATGGTGGCCCTCTGACCATCACCGATTGCAACGTCATGCTTGGCAAGCTCGATCCGGCGTTCTTTCCACCGGTCTTCGGACCCGACGGCGATCAGCCGCTGGACCGGCAGCGGGTGGTGGAAAAGTTCACCGACCTGGCCGGAGAAATCCGTCGTGCTACCGGCGACGAACGATCGGCACAACAGGTCGCGGAAGGTTTTCTGGCGATCGCGGTCGAGAACATGGCCAATGCGATCAAAAAAATCTCCGTACAGCGCGGTTACGATGTCAGCGAATACACACTGGTGAGTTTCGGTGGCGCGGGCGGCCAGCACGCCTGTCTGGTTGCCGATGCGCTGGCGATCAAACAGGTTTATCTGCATCCGCATGCCGGCGTTTTGTCGGCTTACGGTATCGGGCTTGCCGATGTGCGTGTGATGCGGGAGAAAACCGTCGAAGCGATTCTTGAACCGGCTGCGCTGGATAGCTTCAAGCAAACCCTTGCCGAGCTGCAGGATCTTGCGCGGGACGAAATGCAAACCCAGGGTTTTGATGCCAAAGACTGCCAGCTTCTGCAACGACTGCAACTGCGTTACGAAGGCTCGGACACGGCGATGCTGGTCGACGTCGATTCGCTGGCTGTCATGCGGAACGCTTTCGAAGACCAGCATTCGCAGCGCTTCGGATTTATTTCACCGGAAAAGCAGTTGATCGTGCAGTCCGCGCAGGTGGAGCTGGTGGCGGTCGTGCAAAATCCGGCAAAACAGGCAAGCGTCGGGGAGGAGAAAAAATCACCTGGCAAGGCGGAAAAACTACAAGCCTGCCTGATTGACAACGAGCCGGCGCAGCGCGCTTTTTTTCGCCGCGAATCCCTGTGCGCCGGTCAGACCGTGGAAGGGCCGGCGGTGATCATCGAACAAACCGGCACGATCGTGGTCGAGCCCGGTTGGCGCGCGATTATGCATGAGGATCAGTCGATAGTGCTGGAGCGCTACCAGGCCCTGCCTGCACGGGTGGCGGTCGGCACCGCGGTCGACCCGGTGATGCTGGAGATTTTCAATAATCTGTTTATGAACGTCGCCGAGCAGATGGGGACGGTGCTGCAAAATACCGCGATCTCGGTCAATATCAAGGAGCGGCTGGATTTCTCCTGTGCGATTTTCGATCCGGACGGCGATCTGATTGCCAATGCGCCGCATATGCCGGTCCATCTCGGTTCCATGAGTGAATCGATCAAGGCGGTGATGCGCGAGAACATGGGTAATATGAAGCCGGGGGACGCTTTTGTATTGAATGCGCCGTACAACGGTGGCACCCATTTACCGGATATCACCGTGATCAAGCCGGTGTTTCGTGAAGGCTCGACCGATGAGATTATTTTTTATGTCGCGGCGCGCGGCCATCACGCGGATATCGGTGGTATCAGCCCCGGCTCGATTCCGGCCGACTCGACGCATGTCGAGCAGGAAGGTATTCTGATCGATAATGTCAAACTGGTTTCGGAAGGCCGCTTTCTGGAGACGGAAATGCGTACCTTGCTGGCCGACGGGCCGTGGCCGGCGCGCAATATTGATATCAATATCGCCGACCTCAAGGCCGAGGTGGCGGCTTGCGAAAAAGGCGCGCAGGAATTGTCGCGGGTGATTGCGCACTTCGGCCTCGACGTGGTGCATGCCTATATGCGGCATGTGCAGGACAATGCCGAGGAGTCGGTGCGCCGGGTGCTGGATGCGCTCAACGATTCGTCGTTTTCCTGCGCGATGGATGACGGCAGTCAGGTCACGGTTACAATCAGCGTGGACAGGCGGAATCGTTCGGCGACCATCGATTTCAGCGGCACCAGCCCGACGCATCGGGGCAATTTCAATGCGCCGACCGCGGTTTGCTATGCCGCTGTTCTGTACGTCTTCCGTTGCATGGTGGACACGGATATTCCGCTCAACGCCGGTTGCCTGAAACCCCTGCGCGTGATCATTCCGGAAAACAGCATGATCAATCCCTCCTGGCCGGCGGCGGTGGTGGCGGGTAACGTCGAGACCTCGCAGCTTATCGTTGACACCCTGTTCGGCGCGCTTGGTGTGATGGGTGAGGCGCAGGGCACGATGAACAATTTTATCTGGGGCAACGAGCGCTACCAGTATTACGAAACGATTTGCGGCGGCGCCGGCGCGACGGCCAATGCCGATGGTTGCGATGCGGTGCATACGCATATGACCAATTCCAGGCTGACCGATCCCGAAGTGCTTGAATGGCGGTTTCCGGTAGTGCTGGAGGACTTTTTTATCCGCCAGGGCTCCGGAGGCGCCGGCCTGCATCGTGGCGGCGACGGCGTGGTCAGAAAGGTGCGCTTTCTGGATCAGGTGACCGCCAATATCATTTCCGGTCATCGCCTGCAGGCACCCTACGGCATGCAGGGCGGGGAAGCCGGTATGACCGGCAACAACACGGTGATCCGCAAGTCCGGCGAACAACTGAAACTCGGCGGCAGAGCCCAGGTCGAACTGCAAGCCGGGGACATGTTTATGATTGAAACGCCGGGCGGTGGCGGCTACGGCAAACCCCGGGAGGAAACCCTGAATGACTGAGTCCATTGTCGTGGTCGGAGGCGGACATGCGGGCGCGCAATTGGTCGTCAATCTTCGTCAGGAAGGATTTGCCGGCAAGCTGACGCTGATCAGCGAGGAGACGGACTTGCCTTATCACAAGCCGCCTCTGTCAAAGTCGTTTTTGAAAAATCCGCAGGAACAGGCAAAACCCATCAGGCCAGACTCTTTCTACAGCGAGCATCAGGTAAATCTGCTGCTCGGCAAGCGCCTGCTAAAAATCGACCGGCCGAAGCGGCAAATCGTCCTGCAGGATGATACCGTTTTATCTTACGACAAGCTGGTTCTGGCCACAGGCGCGAAACCAAGGCGACCGGCTATGCAGCATATCGACCAGCCGGGCGTGCTGGTGCTTAGAACACTGCAGGATGCCGGCAAACTGCGCGAGCAGGCGGCCCGCTCGGAAAACATCGTCATCATGGGCGGCGGCTTCGTCGGGCTCGAGGTGGCCAGCAGTCTGAAAGAGCAGGGCAAGTCTGTCACGGTGATTGAAGCGGCGCCACGGGTGCTAGGCCGGGCGGTGGCGCCGGCGGTATCGGATTATATCCGGCAGCGCCTTGCGATATCGGGCGTACAGATCCATTGCGAAACGACCCTGGAAAAGCTGCTGACGGAAGCGGGCCGGTTCAGCGGCGTGATAAGCTCCGACGGGCAGCAGATTGCCGCCGATTTGTTGCTGGTCTGCATCGGCGTGGAGGTCGAGATGACAGCGGCGCAGGCCGCCGGAATCGATTGCGACAACGGTATTCTGGTCGATTCGCGGATGCAGAGCTCTGATGAAAATATACTGGCGATCGGCGATTGCTGTAATTACCGGCATTGGCTGGCCGGCCGTCAGGTGCGTCTGGAATCCGTACAGAACGCGACCGACCAGGCGCGGTGTGCGGCGAAAACCCTGCTCGGTAAGGCCGAAGACTACCGTGCGGTGCCCTGGTTCTGGTCGGAAATCGCCGATGCGAAACTGCAGATGGTCGGCTTGTCTTTCGATGCCGATGACTTCATTCTGACCGGCTCCGCCGAAGAAAACAGTTTTTCCGTTTATCATTACGCTGGCGAAAAACTTGTCTCGATCGATTCCGTCAATCGTCCGCAGGACCATATGCTCGGCCGCAAGTTTTTCGAAAACGGTTTCAATCCGCAAAAGGACGATGTGCGCCAAGGCACACAACATCTGAAAGCGCTGTGGAATGAGCACAGGCGCTCAGCGGGGTAGACTGGCCGGGTAAAACAGCGGCCGGTGCGTCAGGCGCCGGCCTTTTTCTGCCCGAGCCGGGCGTCGAATTTATCTCGCATTATAATGAAGCGCTCGTGCCGGCCTTTCGAAATAAGGTCGACGCCGTCATGGGCTTCCACCTGAAACACCAGCCTTCTGCCGTCCACTTCAATCAACTCAACGGAGGCGGTGACTTCCAGCCCGGGCGGCGTGGCAGCCTCGTGACTGACATCGATATGCGTGCCCACACTTTGTTCCTGCGGCCAGTCGAGGTGTGGTTTGATGGCTTGATGCAACTCCACTCAAGCAGCCCGACCGGAAAACCGGTGGCGAAAACCTCCGGCATGGCGACAAATTCTTCAGACTCCGGATAAAGTGAGGGGACGGTCTTGGAGGCCGGCACCAGAAATTTGTGCTGGTATGTTATGCCCGGTTTCAATGTATCTTTCATAGAGATCTCTTTTTTTTAATCGCTGATAAGGTTGTCAGCGTAGTGTATCAAGGCAAACCCTCTGTTTTCATTCCTTCCCCAGGCAAACAGGACGTAAATAAATTTTGAAATATAATGCATTGACAAATCGCAAAAACAGGAAATAAAATACATATCACAAATAAAGGTGCGGTAATACTGATCCAGGATGCGGGCTCCGCCGCGTCAGGGATGGTTGTCATAAGCGCCTCGCCGCAATCTTCGATAAGAGCGACCCCTGGAGGAAAATCCATGCCTGAACTGAGCACTGCTGATCACACGTTCACGCCACCTGTTATTACTATCCCCGAACACTACAACGCAGCCTGTGATCTGCTGTACCGCAATATCAAGGCGGGGCGGGGTGACAAACCCGCCTTTATCGATGACCAGGGCAGTTACACCTATCAGTGGCTGGCCGATGCTTCGGCGCGGTTTGCCGGTATGCTCAGCGCGCGCGGGATCCGTCGTGAAGAGCGTATTCTGCTGTGCATGCATGACACCATAGATTTACCGGTTGCGTTTCTTGGAGCGATCCGGGCCGGCGTGATACCGGTGCCAGTCAATACGCTGCTCAAGAGCAGTGATTATGATTATATGTACAAGTACAGTTCCGCACGGCTTGTCGTTGCGTCCGCGCCGTTGGCTGAGATATTCGAGCCGATGGTGGAACCTGATGCCTTGCTGATCTCCGGAGTAGATGGACAGGGCAGCCTGGCGGCGGCCATGGCCGATGCCGAACCTGACGAGGGTTTTGCCGATACCCTGGCCGATGAGGCCTGTTTCTGGCTGTTTTCATCCGGTTCCACCGGTTTGCCGAAAGGCACGGTGCATGTGCATTCGAGCATGATCCGGACCGCCGAGCTCTATGCCCGTCCGTTGCTGGATATCAACGAGAACGATGTGGTGTTTTCCGCCGCCAAGCTGTTTTTCGCCTACGGTCTCGGCAATGGCTTGAGTTTTCCGATGAGTGTCGGGGCCACGGCTGTACTGATGGCCGAGCGGCCGACGCCGGCGGCGGTGGCGCAGCGGCTTGTCGAACACCGACCGACCATCTTCTACGGCGTGCCGACCTTGTATGCCGGCATGTTGGCCAGTGATACGCTGCCCACGCGCGAGCAGGTGTCGTTACGATTGTGCACCTCGGCCGGCGAGGCTCTGCCGCCGGAGATCAGCCGCCGCTGGCGCGGGCATTTCGATGTCGAGATTCTTGATGGCATCGGCTCGACGGAAATGCTGCATATTTATCTCTCCAATCGCAGCGGGAATGTGCGTGATGGCACGACCGGTCTACCGGTGCCTGGTTATGAGGTTCGCCTGGTCGATGACCAGGGGCAAGTGATTGAGGGTAACGGTGAATCCGGCGAGCTGCATATCAAAGGGCCGACTTCAGCAGCTTTCTACTGGAATAACCGCACGAAATCGCGCCACACCTTTATGGGCGAGTGGACGCGCAGCGGCGATAAATACAGTCGAGATGAGAATGGCTATTACGTTTACGGCGGGCGCAGCGACGATATGCTCAAGGTCAGCGGCATTTACGTCTCGCCGATCGAGGTCGAGAATGTTCTGATGCAACACGAAGCCGTGCTGGAAGCGGCAGTGGTCGGCAAGGAAGACGACGATGGCCTGATCAAGCCGGCAGCTTTTGTGGTGTTGAAAAATAGTTTCCAGCCCAACGAGTCCCTCGCCGGTGATCTTAAGGCTTACGTCAAATCGCAACTCGCACCCTATAAGTATCCGCGCTGGTTTTCGTTTGTCGAGGACCTGCCGAAAACCGCCACTGGCAAGATCCAGCGCTTTCGTTTGCGTGCGACGAATGCCGAGGTAGACGCCTTGCTGACCGTGCAAACGCGTTCCTGATTCCAGCGTCAGTCAATACCGTCTGTGTTGTCGACAGACGCTCATACCCGAGGATTTAAACCCGATATGTCAGCCTTGACTACAAACGCCGTCGTCGCCGTGGTTGGCGCCGGCACCATGGGCCAGGGGATTGCCGAGGTCGCGGCCGCTGCCGGCCATCCGGTGCTGCTGTTCGATGTCGGCGAAGGTGCGGCGGAGAAGGCGCTTGCGGCAATTCGCGGCGGCCAGGAAACACGCGTCGCCAAAGGCAAGCAGACGCAGACCGATGCGGATGCTCTGTGTGCGCGGATTGTGGTGGTGGACAGTATGGAAGGGCTTGCCGATGCCGGGCTGGTCATCGAGGCGATCGTCGAGGATCTGGCCATCAAGCAGGCGCTGTTTCGTCAGCTCGAAACCCTGTGCGCGCCGGATACGATTCTGGCCACCAACACCTCGTCGATTTCGGTAACGGCGATTGCTTCGGCGCTGGAAAAACCAGGGCGTCTGGCCGGTATGCATTTTTTCAATCCTGCACCGGTGATGAAACTGGTGGAGATCGTCGGCGGGCTGGCAACCGACCGGACGGTCGCACGTTGTTTGTACGAGACCGCCGTGGCCTGGGGTAAAACCGCAGTCAATGCAAGGTCGACACCGGGCTTTATCGTCAACCGTGTAGCGCGTCCCTATTATGCCGAGGCGCTGCGGGTGTTGCAGGAGCAGGGTGCGGACGAGGCGACCATCGACGCGGCGCTGACCGAAAGCGGCGGTTTTCGCATGGGTCCGCTGGCCTTGATGGATCTGATCGGTCACGACGTGAATTTTGCCGTGACCAACTCGGTCTACAACGCCTATTTCCAGGATCCGCGTTTTGTGCCTTCACTGGTGCAGCAGGAGCTGGTCGAGGCCGGACGTCTGGGGCGCAAGTCCGGGCGTGGCTTTTATGATTACGCCGAAGATACCACAAGAGTGTCACCCATCAATGCCGAAGAGCACAGCGCACTGGCGGCCGATACGGTACAGATCGAAGGTCAGCCTGGAATCCTGCTGGCCCTGGCGGATCGCATCGCCGGCGCCGGTATTACCGTCGTGCCCGGCGAGACCGCGGATACGGCCGGCGCCGGTGTGCTGCGTATCGGTGAGGCGAATCTGATGCTGAGCGATGGCCGTAGCGCCACGCTGCGTTCGTCCGAGGACGACATCGGGAATCTGGTGCTGATCGACCTTGCCGGAGATTATGCCGGTGCGACACGTGCCGTTGTCGCCGCGGCCTGGCAATGCGCCGATGAGGCCTTGCGGCAGGTCGTCGGTACATTGCAGAAAGCCGGTTTCAGCGTCAGCGTGATCGACGATATTCCCGGCCTGATCGTGATGCGCACTGTCGTCATGCTGATCAATGAGGCGGCCGAAGCCGTATTACAAGGGGTGGCCAGCATCGGTGATATCGACCTCGCCATGACGCGCGGCGTCAACTATCCGCGCGGGCCGCTGGCCTGGGCCGATGCGATCGGCATTGCCACGGTCGTGCGCGTGCTCGATGGGCTGCAGCAAAGCTACGGTGAGGATCGCTACCGTTGTTCGCGTCTGCTCAAACAATATCAGGCGGCGGGTCGCCGCTTTTACCCACGGGAAAAGACGATATGAGTCGCGAGGTTTTTATCTGTGATGCGGTGCGAACGCCGATCGGCCGTTACGGCGGTGCACTATCTTCGGTTCGCGCCGACGACCTGGCCGCACTGCCGTTGCGACGTCTGCAGGAAAACCATCCGTCACTGGACTGGTCGCTGGTCGATGATGTGATTTTCGGCTGCGCCAACCAGGCCGGCGAGGACAACCGCAACGTCGCGCGCATGGCGGCGCTGCTGGCCGGTCTGCCGGACAGCGTGCCGGG
>JAGRHW010000320.1 GCA_020444765.1 Gammaproteobacteria bacterium
TGTGCGGGGGCAGGCTGGTAGTTTTTGAAAAATTCTGCTGTCACCTGCCTGACCCGTTCGATGAGGTCCAGGGTTTTTCCCGGGCAATGATTTTTTGCCGCAAGCTCTGCCTGAAAGCCCAGTCGGTCGGTACGCCAGAAATCGACCCAGTCCGTTTTGCGGGGATTTTGTTGCGGCGTGTGGCCGATAAAATTATTTTCCGGCCAACCGAAATGCTCCGAACTCTGTCTGTGCATGTCGGCCAGAGCCTGGCCAAGTGCCGCTGAGTTGCGCCGAGAGGCGGACAGATCGAGAAATTCCAGCAGTAAAAAAACCATGCTATCGGTCTGGCCGCAACAAATCGGCGAGGGCACTTTTATCGCGCCGCTCCGGCTGATCTCCGTCAGGGATCTGGCCTCTGATTTCAGGAGTGGTAGGTGACCGATACGGTTGGATTTAAGAAAAAACAGCTGGTTACGACTGCTGATTCTGAAGCTCTGGTTGATATCACCGCCGTGAATGTCGGTGCAGTCATCGATGCTGAAATCTGTGTCGAGGCAACGGGATATTTCAGCTTCTATAGCCTTTAGTTGCGTGCTGTTCATGAGCCGGCCGGAGGTTGCGAACACCGCTCAACGATAACAAAAGAATGAACAACAGGATACCCGCGCTGCCTCCGCCTCCGCCGCTACCGCCGCTCTGGGCGTTGGCCTGAGTCGTCGAGTTGTCGGCGGCCTCGACCGCGGTCGGGTTATTGATGTCCATGCTTGCGCTATTATTGAAAACCGAGAGGTCGGCAAATGTTTCTGTCTCGATTTCGCTGGTGATCATCTGCTCACCGCCTTCCGGGACCGACAGCTCGATATCGATTTCGTGCTTTGCGTTTGCCGGAATAGTGCCGTGGTCGCAGGTCATGGTGTCGGCAAAATAACTGCACGCCGATGGTATCGCCAGCGGTATAGTGTCCGTTGAAAACCGGTTTACGGAAACGACAGCTCTGGCACTGCGGAGCGTATCGTTGTTATTGACCGAGACGCGAACGGTACGGGTTTTTTTCTTCAGCGACTGCTGGGTGACGGAAAGGGAAATGCCAAGATCGATGTTGTCGAGGTTACAACTGGCTGACAGCTTCGGCATGATCGCATTCTTGCTGCAGCCGGAAAACTCGCTGCTTGTGGCACTGGAAATATTCGGCCACATGACCTTGTCGTATTCGACCTCGCAGCTTGCATCGTCATCGTGTACCGCGCCGAGATTGTGGCCCATTTCGTGAGCCGCCAGCAGCATCTGCTGGGCAAACGGCGTGGATACGCTGACGTTGTAGCCGTCCTTGCGGCAAACCGAGTTGATCCAGCTCAGGCCGATGATATTGTTGTCGTCGCGACTGCCGGTGAACAGATGCAAAAGACCCATGTCCTCCGACAGCTCCGGGCGCTCCAGACTATAGCTGCGGAATGCGCGCAGAACCTGTTCGATGCTGCCGCTCATGTCGAGAAAAGGATCGTTTTCCGGGGCAAGCACAATCGCCGATTCGAGGCGGATCGCCAGACCGAATTGTTCCTGATAGACGCCGTCGACCGCATTGATGATATTGATGGCCTTGTCGAGTCCGTTGCCGTTGTTGAATGCATCAAAACGGCTGTCAACGACGATACCGATCCGGATTACGCGGCTTACCTGGCCGGCTTCACCGGCCGCTCTGACGGTCAGTGACTGTCTGGCGGACCGGTAGGACTCGGCAAAGGTCTGTTGCCGGTCGACCGGTGGCATCAACACACGGTCCGTACCCTCCGTGAGTGTATCCGCTTCAATTTTGCGCAGACTGTGGCGGTTTGACAGGGAGGAGGCTTGATCGAGTTCCAGCAACTCACCAAATGCTTTCAAATAGCCGGACACACCGTTGTCGTTTATGCCAAGCCGTACCCAGGATGCTTCATCGCCGATCACTGTTCCCTGATAAAACCGGCTGCCGGTTGCCGAGGTATTGGCCGTGACCTGGCTGGCTTGCAGCAGCAGATCGTAATCGCGACCCTCGGTCGAGAGGCTGAGTGTGAGTTTGCCGCTGGCCGGATCGGTAACGAGTTCACCGAGCTGAACGAATGTTTCGTCCGCATGGACGGAGAGGCTGGCAAGCAGCATCAAAAACAACAGATTAAGTCGTCGTAGAGTCGCTTGCAGTGTGTGTCGGAAATCAGTCATTTATAGGTATATTTTTTAGACAGGGCGCCATGGTATTGGCGTTCTGTCCCAGGTTATGTGAATCAATCGCGATTGCTGAAACCGGCCGCCGGAATACTGGCGCGGTTTTCATCGAAAATCGACGATCGTCGCATTTGCATGGTCAGGAGTTTGTTTGAGAAGAGCGGTTTCGTCAATCCGCCAGCGGATCAGGCGATGTTTGCGGCAGGCATAAAAAAACCCGGCCGGAGCGGCCGGGTTGTGACAGGTGTCTGATTATTTTCGATCAGTTGGGAGAAACGCCCAGTGATTTGACCGTTGCAATATTGAGGTATTTGTCGACCGGCAGTCCCTTGGCCCGCTGGTAGTTGTTCACCGCGCGCATGGTTTCCACGCCGATAGCGCCGTCGATCGGACCCGGATCATAGCCGGCTTTCAATAGTGCCTCTTGAATCTGGGTGATTTTGGCTTTGGTGGTATTGGTTTCGCAGAGAATCGAGCGCCATTCCATCCGGCCGTTGCTGACCATTTCACGGGTAGTTACCGAGGAATATTCCGCTGGAATCTCAACACGCTTTTCCTGAGCCGGAGAGGCTATTTCAGTCACATCGATGGTTGCGTATTTGGCCGGGATTTCGACGGTTTTGGTGGTTGCCGGCGTTGCGACGACTTTTTTCGTCACAGTCTTGAAGACGGCCGGCTCTTCAACGGTCTGAGTGCCAGCCGGTGTTTTCAGGACACGCCGTGAAATAGTCTTGTAAGAGGCCGGGACTTCGACCAGGCACATGATTTCGCCGGTTGTATCGTCGATGCGCTGGATCGGGCCAGTGCCTTTTTTCCAGGTTGTGTGCGCAGGCTTGTCCAGCACACGCTCCTTGACGGTTTCATAAACCGCCGGTGTGGTGACGATTTTTTTACTGGCCGGTTTGATCATGACGCGTTCGGTCACGGTCTTGTAGGTTGCAGGTACGGTTACGAGTTTGGTGGAAGCTTCCTCGACCATCACGCGTTGTTTGGCGGTCTGGTATTTGGCCGGAACAACCTCGATTTTCTCGGAAGCATCCCTGACGAGTACACGTTTCGTGACAGTCTTGTATTCCGGCTCGACCCAGACACGGGAATAACACTCGCCAGGCTGGGCATCGGGCGGCAGCATATCGCCGGCCCCGTAGTTGCCGCCGTCGGCCATGGCCGGTTGGCTGGGCGTCTGCATACTGGCTGCTTTGGCCTGTATATCTTTTTCGCGCTGGGCAAGAGCGGCCTCTCTCTCTTTGAGTTGCGCTTCCTGTTCGGACAGCGCGGCCTGGCGGCTGCTGAGTTCGTCGTCAGCGCCACCCATGACTTCTTTCGGGCTGGTGCTGCAAGCGGAAATCGCCAGGAACAGCGTCAACGCCGTGAGCAAACCGCCCGGTTGGTAAATCTTCTTCATAGTTTTTCCTCTGAACTGTTGGTCTCGTTCAATGATCTGCAAGGATTAAAAGGCTGCCGCGGCAGCTTTGGAAATTTGCCGCTTTACCGGCGATGGAAATGCAATCTCGCATCTGTAAAGGAATGATAGACGAAAAATGTGACCAAATTCACAGTGTTGAAAAGATTTTACAAACAATCGCAGTGCTTGTTTTGATGTTTTACTGCGGCTTTTTCCGTTGGGCGAAACGGCGTGATCTTTGAGGCGGACCGCTTGTCCGGGCGGGCAGGTGTGTGTCCCTGAACTGCCATTGTCCGGCTTTCAGGGTGCCCAGTGTCCAGTCGCCGACGGCTACCCGAATCAGCCGCAGGGTTGGAAATCCGCAGGCCGCCGTCATGCGCCGGACCTGCCGGTTTCTGCCTTCGCGGAGGGTGATCTCCAGCCAGCTGGTGGGGATGTGAAGGCGTTTGCGGATCGGCGGATCCCGTTCGTCGATTGCCGGCGGCGGATCGAGTTTTCGCACGCTGGCCGGCAGGGTCGGGCCGTCTTTCAGCAGCACGCCGTCGGTCAGTTGCCGGATTGCCGTCGCGTCGATATCGCCGTCGACCTGCACCAGATAGGTTTTCGGCAGTTTCTTGTCCGGATGAGCGATGCGATGTTGCAGGCGTCCGTCGTTGGTCAGAACCAGCAGGCCCTCGCTGTCCTTGTCCAGCCGGCCGGCCGGATAAAAACCCGGCGCGTCGATATAATCGGCAAGCGTGGGTGTGTCGTTGGCCGGACGGAATTGGCAAAGCACGCCGAATGGTTTGTTGAACAGAATAAGCCGACTGCTTGCCGTTGATCGTTGTCGCGGTGGCCGTTGTTTGGGCGGCGATTGGCGGGGGCCTGGTTTTCTCATCGGGGTTGGTTGGGGGCCAG
>JAGRHW010000321.1 GCA_020444765.1 Gammaproteobacteria bacterium
CGGCATGATCTGCCCGCCCATCGAGGCGGTTGCTTCCACTCCGCCGGCAAAGGCGGAGGAATAGCCGAAGCGTTTCATCAACGGGATGGTGAACTGCCCGGTGGTCACGACATTGGCAACCCCGGAACCGGAAATCGTACCCATCATGCCCGAGGAAAACACCGCAACCTTGGCCGCGCCACCGCGCGCCTGGCCGACCAGGCCGAGCGCGACATCAGTGAACAAACCGATCATGCCGGCACGTTCGAGAAAAGAGCCGAACAGGATAAAAAGAAAGATATAACTCGACGACACATAGATCGGGATACCGTAAACACCCTCGGTACCGAAAGCCATATGATCGATCACCTGCTGAAAATCATAGCCTCTGTGATTAAGCGGTGACGGCAAGTACTGACCCAAAAAGCAGTAAGCGAGAAACGCCCCTGAGATAATTGGCAAGGCCGGCCCCATGATACGCCAAGTGGCGATAAATACAAATGCCAATAACGCAACCCCGACAACGGTATCGCTTAACGTCGGATCACCCGCCCGTAATAACAGATCCTTGTAAAACACCCATTGATAGAGCCCGACAGCAAAACCGAGGATACCAAACAGCCACATAATGAAAGTCGTCGTACGGCTGTTGTTCTTGACCAGGGCGATAAACGGCAGCCCGAGCAGCAACAGGAAGCCGACATGAATCGATCTTACAATCTGACTGGCGAAATCGACCAGGTGAGCCGCAGTAACTATTTGAAAGGTGGAAAATGCAACAGCGATCCAGAACAGCAACCGCCCCGCCAGGCCGGAGGGGAACGAATCACTCGTCGGATCGTGCAGACCAGCCCCTGGGTCGGGCTGTGTAGCTGTGGAGGCGCCGCTAAGGTCGGCGTTCATGAACTGGCTCCCGATGAAATTGCATTCGTCGCCTGTCCCGTCCGCTACGAATGCTGCAAGCAGCTGGCCGGGATATCACATTCCCGGCCTCGTGCCTGATTGATTACTGAGCGGCTTTACAGCAAGCCTGCTTCCTTGTAGTAACGCTCGGCGCCCGGATGCAGCGGCAAGGGCAGATTTTTCGGCCCGTTTTCAGGGGAGATGGCCTTAGCCGCCTGATGCGCCGCAACAAGTTCCGGCAAATTCTCGAACAGTGCTTTGGTCATCATATAAGCGACGTCATCCGACACCTCGGCATGAGTAACGAGAATATTCGGAATCGCCAGCGTGGGCACATCGGCTTCCTGCCCTTCGTAAGTGCCGGCAGGAATGACACCGGCCGAAAAGGGCGCTCCCAGCTTGTCAGCGATCTCGGCAGGTACGGCGACAACTGTCGTCGGAAGGGAAGTCGCCAGGTCACGAATCGATGCAACCCCGAGGCCGGCCGATTGCAGTGTACCATCCAGCTGACGATTTTTTATCAATTCGACGGACTCACCGAACGGCAGGTATTCCGTCTTGCTCAAATCATCGTAGCTCATACCGGCGGCGGCAAAAATGCGTCGCGCATTGAGCTCGGTGCCGGACTTCGGCGCACCGACGGAAATCGCCTTGCCTTTCAATCCGGCCAGATCGGTAATGCCGGATTCCTTGGACGCAACGATCTGAACATAATTGGAATAAGTCGCTGCAATCGCGCGTAATTTATCGAGCTTATTGTCAAACCCGGCCTCTGCTTCACCCTCATAGGCAGAACGAACCGTATCGGCCAGCGCAAAACCGATCTCACCCCGGCCTTTTTGCAGCAAATTGACATTCTCGACCGAGGCTTTGGTCGACTGCACCTGAACCTTGGCGTCCGGCATGGCCGCGCTATAGACTTTTGACAAGGCCACACCCAGCGGATAATAAACACCCGAGGTGCCGCCGGTGAGTATATTGATAAACTCCTGCGCCGAAGATACCGCCGGTGCAGCAGCAAGCCCGAGTGCCAGAATACCTGCGGCCAGGCCCTGTGAACATTTTTTAACCATGATATTCCCCCTTGTTTGTCCTAGATTCTGAATGCAGTCTAGATTGAATAAAGTGCCGACACAAGCAGCAAGTTCCGCTTACAATTTACAGCCACGGCACCTGCCGACCACCGTTAGAGCCTGCTCAACCCCTCTGCCACAACAGCGGATTCGCAGTAGGCAGAGGGGTTGAACAGGCTCTTAATGCGCTTCCTCCCAGTTATCACCCACGCCGACTTCCACGTCCAGCGGCACGGCCAGCTTTGCCGCGCCGGTCATCAGGCCGGTCACCTTGCCCGTCAGCGCGTCGAGATCGTCGTTGGCCACCTCGAAGACCAGTTCATCGTGCACCTGCATAATCATTCGCGCATCGACTTTCGCCGAGCTCAACCAGCCATCGACGCTGATCATCGCGCGCTTGATGATATCGGCGGCCGTACCCTGCATCGGCGCATTGATCGCGGTGCGTTCCGCATACTGGCGACGTTGGCCGTTGCTCGAGTTGATTTCGGGAAGATACAGACGCCGGCCGAACACCGTCTCGACATAGCCCTGCTCGCGGGCGGATACGCGGGTGTCATCCATGTATCGGCGCACACCCGGATAACGCTCGAAATACAAGTCGATGTAAGACTGCGCCTCCTGGCGGCCAATGTCCAGTTGCCGCGCCAGACCGAACGCCGACATACCGTAAATCAGGCCAAAATTGATCGCCTTGGCAGCGCGGCGGTGCTCGGCATCGACCTTGTCGACCGGCACGGAAAAGACTTCCGAGGCGGTCGCCGAATGCACGTCGATATTGTTCTCGAAGGCATACAGCAAGCCCGCGTCACCCGACAGATGTGCCATGATGCGCAGTTCGATCTGCGAATAATCGGCCGCGACGATCCGGTATCCCTTGGGCGCAACAAACGCCGAACGGATCTTGCGGCCCTCTTCGCTGCGCACCGGAATATTTTGCAGATTCGGGTCGGAAGAGGACAAACGCCCGGTGGACGCTACTGCCTGATGATACGACGTGTGCACCCGGCCTGTGCGCGGGTTGATCTGTTCCGGCAGTTTATCGGTATAGGTTGATTTAAGTTTGCTCAACCCGCGGTGTTTGAGAATCAGGGCCGGCAGCGGATAATCATGCGCCAGCGTTTCGAGCACATCCTCGGCCGTCGACGGCTGGCCCTTGGGCGTTTTGCGGATTACCGGAAAACCCTTCTTCTCGAAAAAAATCGCCTGAATCTGTTTCGGCGAGCCCAGATTGAATTCCTCTCCGGCTTCTTTCCAGGCGTCCTGTTCGAGTTTTTCCAGGGTCGCAGCGATCTCCGAACTTTGCGCAAACAGCATATCCGGGTCGATATAGACGCCGGTGGTCTCGATTTTCGACAACACCGGCACCAGAGGGATTTCGATGTCCTCATAGACCTTCTTCAGGGTTGCGGTCTTTTCCAGTTGCGGCCACAGCGCCTGGTGCAGGCGCAGGGTAATATCGGCATCTTCAGCCGCGTAATGGGCGGCCGTTTCCAGCGGAATCTGGTTAAAGGTCAGCTGGTTTTTGCCCTTGCCGGCGATTTCTTCAAAGGCCACGGTTTCGTGCCCGAGGTATTTCTTGGCCAGCGAATCCATGTCGTGACGACTGGCCGTGGAATCCAGCACATAGGATTCCAGCATGGTGTCATGGCGTACGCCTCGCAAGGCGATGTCATAATTGGCCAGCACATTCATGTCGTATTTGATGTGCTGGCCGATCTTCAGCAGTTTTTCGTCTTCCAGCAGCGGCTTGAGTTTTTGCAGCACCCAGTCACGCTCGAGTTGCTGCGGCGCACCGTCATAATCGTGTGCAAAAGGCACGTAAGCCGCCTCGCCGGCTTCGACGGCAAAGGACACGCCGACCAGTTCCGCCTGCATATAATCCAGGCTGGTGGTTTCGGTATCGAAGGCGAACAGGCCCGCCGTTTTGAGTCGATCGAGCCAGTCGGTGAAGGTTTTTTTATCCAGCACGGTCTGGTAATCGACGACTGTTTCTACTTCCGCTTCAGCCGGTGACTGATCGGCAGAGCCGCCGGCCTCGTCCGGCGCGTCAAGCTCGGCCAGCCAGGTCTTGAATTCCAGGTGTGCGTACAGATCACGCAAGGCGTCGGGGTCCGGCGCCAAGCGTTGCAGATCCGTATGCCGCAGCGGCAGATCGAGGTCGGTGCGGATGGTCGCCAGCTCGTAGGACAGCGGCAGTAATTCGGCGCTTTCACGCAGTTTTTCGCCGATCTTGCCCTTGACCTTGTCGGCGTTGTCCAGCACGCCCTGCATGGTCTGGTACTCGGCCAGCCACTTGGCGGCGGTCTTGGGGCCGCAGCTCGGCACACCGGGGATATTGTCCGATTTGTCGCCGACCAGGGCCAGATAGTCGATGATCTGATCCGGTCTGACGCCGAATTTTTCGTTGACGCCGTCGATATCCAGCGTCGAGTAATTCATGGTATTAATCAGCGTGACCTGTTCATCGACCAGCTGCGCCATGTCCTTGTCACCAGTGGAAATCACCACCGGCT
>JAGRHW010000322.1 GCA_020444765.1 Gammaproteobacteria bacterium
TCCTCGGTATTGGCGTGATCTTCGTAGTTTTTTATAAATTCCGAAATTTCCGAGCTGATCAGTTGCAGATCGTCCTGATTTTCTTCCAGTTGATCCAGAAGGCGGGCGAGAATTTTCGAAAACGCCTTGTGATCACCGGTAATTTCCTCGACTCGCCGGTGAATCGGCGCATCGGTTTTGCGCAGCTCGGCCAGTATCAGCTCCTCGTTGTGGTGGTGCTCGGTCTCGGCGCTGCCATCGAAGCCCTGGAGGATTTCCGTCAGTTGTAACAACACCGCGGACGGGTCGTCCGTCTCGGCCAGAGACCCGTTCAGTGATTGCAGGTCCGCCAGCACCCGTGCTTTTTCCGCATGATAACGCTGCAGTTGCTCGATAAGTTTATGCATGACCTCACTCCGCAAAATGACTGATGTAGAGAACATACCACGATTTAAACAGGATATAATTTCAGCGGGCAAACCCGCAATGATATGAGTTAAGCACTGGAGCCCCACGCTCCTTTCTCCGCTCTGTCAATCCGGCTGATAACCTCAACCCGGCACGTCTTCTCTTCCCGAAACACGTCTGCGCCTGTATCCCGGCCGGAGCGCCCTCCGGCAATACCGAACCACGTCACAGTTATTTTCGTCAAAAAAACGTCAAGCAACAAACGCAATGATCAAGCACTTGCGAGGCGATAAGCGGCCGCTCGTCGCTTAAAGTCTATCCATGTCACGATTTTGACTGGAAAACCGTCCGTTAACTCTAATTCCGTGATCCCCTTCCGCCGGCAAACCGGCGTTTATGGCAAATTTGCGCCACCTGCCAGGGAAATGGCACTGCAAACAATAAAAACAACAATACGCAGGGTGATCACTTATGAAACTGTTCCGATTTGTCAAAATAGTCTCCCAACTGTCCTTTCCGCTTTGTCTCCTGACGGCCTGTTCCGGCAACGGCGGAAACACCATGACCGATGCGGAGTTTGCCGAACTCAACAGCGACTCCATGTGTGAAGCTCCCGGTACCGGCGATGGCGATGTCGTCCAGGTTGGGCTGCTGACCGAGAACTGGTCGTCTCCCGCCACCTGGGCCAACGGCAAGGTGCCGGAGGCCGGCGATGATGTCATCATTCCCGTGGACAAAACGGTTGTTCTGGACACCGATCTGTCCGTCAAATCGATCACCGTTCAGGGTGCCTTGGTCTGTGGCGATTCGGATGTCGATGTTCAGGTCAATACGCTTCATGTAACCGGACGTTTCCAGTGCGGCACGGCTCTCAAGCCTCACACAAAAGAACTGGTCGTCACCCTTTCCGGCGTGGAAAAAATATTCAGCGCTTCAGGTAACGGCGTGGTCGAAATTCACGGCCAGAAACGTACGGGCTGGCTGATGCTCGATCAAACGGCTGAAGCCGGGGACCGTTCGATCGTTGTCGACGACGCGGCCAACTGGCGTCGCGGCGACAGCATCGTTATTTCATCGACCGATGAAGAGATGGAACATGCGGAAGTGCGCACTATCAGGGAAATCAACGGCAACGTCATCACGCTGGACAAAAAACTTGCCTACCGTCATTTCGGTGAAATCCAGTCTTTTGCCAACAACGAGCGCGTGTGGAATGTCGATACGCGCGCTGAAGTCGGCCTGCTGTCCCGTAACATCCGGATTCAGGGTGACGTCACCTCGGAAAAAACCAGCACCGGCGGTCATATCATGATCATGGGCCAGGCCAGCGCCTATGTATCCGGGGTTGAATTATACAAAATGGGGCAAATGGGCCAGATCGGCAAATACCCCTTCCACTGGCATATGATTGGCGACGCGGATAATCAATACTTCACCAACAACAGCATTCACAAAAGTTACAACCGTTGCGTAACCGTCCATGCGACAAACAACACGCTGGTTGCCGACAACGTCTGCTATGACCATATCGGCCACGGCTACTTTCTGGAAGACGGCGTGGAAACAGGCAATGTTTTCGACCACAACCTCGGCCTGCTGACCCGTCGACCGAAAGCAAAATACGCACTGTTGCCGAGCGATATCATGGATCGCGGTAAAGCCTCATCCGCAGCGCGTGGACCCGCGACCTTCTGGATTTCCAACGGCGACAATACCTTCACCAATAACGCGGCGGCCGGGTCGGAAGGTCTGGGTTTCTGGTACGACACGAAAACCACGCCGATCGGTGCGTCAGCGGATTTGCCCAGATACAACGGCGTCAACCCGCAACAATCCGTGTTCGGTGAATTTGCCGACAACCGTGTGCACTCATCAGCCATGGCTTTCAGCAGCTGTAATTTTGCGCAAGGTGCCGTTGGCTACAATCCGCCGGAAAAAGCGGTCTATAAAAACCTGACCGTGTTCCACGGCGGGACCGGTGCGGTCTGGCCTTGCAGCGGCGACCAGGAATTCGACAACCTGATGGTGACCGACACGGGCGAGACCCATTTCCGCAGCGCTTTCGTGGCCCCTAGCCCGGTTGAAGTGAAAAACTCGTTGTTTGTCTCGAACAGCGAACTGGCCGGCGGAAACTACAAACAACGCGGCGCCTTCGGTATTTACGATTTCGGCACCCGCCTGACTGACATACACGTCGTCAATTACAGCACGCTCTATGAAAACAGCCCTGTTTTCACCACCCAAAGTGCGGCGGTTCGTGTAACCAGTAACCCGGTCAGCGGCATGACCTTCGAAAACACCGACTTTCTGATGAATACCGTTTATCAGTTCCATGAAGCCAGTGAGTGGGGTGCGGTCGTGCATGACGAGGACGGCAGCTTCGGCCTTGGGGCGAATACCGTGCTGGTCCCCGATCATGAGATGATGATCGATTCAAGCTGCACCGCGCTGCAAAACGGTGGTCACCTGTGCAACAAAACGATGGGCCTTGTCAGACTGGATATAGGCAGCACAAACCTGCCGCCGATAACGCACATCCGCAGCGACGGTGTCAGGGTTGTAGAGGAACCTATCGAGGCTCGTGACTGGTATCAGAGTACGGTATCGCTGAACCAGAACGCCTATCACTATGCCTACGAGCTGGACGACGAAATCTCCCGACGCAGCAATCAGCTGAACGTCAGACTGGACTTCAGCCGTAACCAGGATGAAGTGATTGTCGAGCTTCGCAACCTGCCGGCGCATAGCTATGTCGACGGGAATGTCATCCCGGTCAACGGTATGGCCGCACTGCGCAGCGTGAACCAGACCGCCGCATTCAAGGCCAATGGCTCGCTGTTTATCAAACTGGTTGCTCAGGGACAACCCTGGCAGGCGAGCGATAATCTGCGGGTTCTTTGGTAATCGTTCTTGCCTTCAAGCCTACCGCACAGGGAGAAGCCTTGCTTCTCCCTTTTTTATGACGCCCTGACGAGCTTTGGCCCAGCCTTTCAGCTTCAAGCCTTACCCTCCCGATAACGGTATTTTTTTGACTAAGGATCCCGGCTGTTGCACGGGATCTTTGCCGAACGGCAGCTTTTTGGCAGCAGCCAAAGCCATGCGCCGGCTAACCGGCCGGTCATCTGACGACCCTGTTAAGTAAGTCGCAAAATGGCCGAAAACCGGTGGATAGTCGATGTTTTTCGCCGGATCAGACCATGATGCCCCGAAACAGTAACGCAACTACCAGCACAATTAGCTGCGACGACAAAAACGAAACAACAAGGACCGATGACTCGTTTCAAGGCGTCTTCCGCAAAGGCAAGCCTGAGCCGGCAAAAGTTATCAGCATTGTAGCCCGTTTTTCTCTGGGTCTGCTGATCCCCGCGCTGTACATGCTTGTCCTGGGCGCGGTTGCCTATGTCACCTTTCATCATGCCTTGTTCGGCTTGCATTTTCAGCGAGCATCCTCGGTAGTCGTCAACGGGTTTCAATACCTGTTACCGCTGTTTTCCGGCGCCGCCTTGCTCGCGCTGCTGTTACGCCCTTTCTTTCCCTTGCGCCGTCGTGAACACAGACACTACGAGATGCAGGACGACAATGGCCGGGATCTGCTGACATTTGCAGAAAAAATCAGTCAGCAAATGGCTATACCATCATCGCTCAAACTCACGTTTTCGTTGCAACCCGAGTTGCATATAAAGCCGGATAGCCCCTGGCGCGCAACCCGGGGGCACTTAACACTGACCGCCGGCCTGCCGCTGCTTGCCGTCATCAACACCCGGCAGCTTGGCGCGTTGATCAGCCATCAGCTGGCTCATCATTCCAATAGCATTCTCACTCCTGTCCAGCGTACCATGACCGTGCTCGACCGTTGGTTCAAGCGCTCGATCAGCGGTGATGACGGCTGGCTGGACCAGTTTCAGGCGTTTGAGCAGAGCAGCGACAACAGCCTGTTGGTAGCCACAGGCCTGGTCGGCAAAACCGCAATCATCGGCAGCAATTATCTTCTTCGCGGCCTGTATTATCTCTACAAAGCACTCTCACGCCCTGTTCTTCTGTCCCTGGAAAAGGATGCTGAT
>JAGRHW010000323.1 GCA_020444765.1 Gammaproteobacteria bacterium
AACGGCTTGCGTTATGCCGGAAAAAAACTCGAGAACATGAAGCTGGTCTGTTCCGGCGCGGGTGCGGCGGCGCTGGCCTGTCTGAACCTGCTGGTATCGATGGGCCTGCCACGCGAAAACATCACCGTCGTGGATATCGAAGGCGTGGTTTATCAGGGCCGCGAAAAGCTCATGGACCCCTACAAGGCGGTTTATGCGCAGGACACCACGGCGCGTACGCTTGAAGAAGTCCTGGCCGGGGCGGACATCTTCCTCGGTCTTTCCGCGCCGCGGGTGCTCAAGCCGGAATACCTGGCGGCCATGAATGACAAGCCGTTCATCCTCGCGCTGGCCAATCCGGAGCCGGAGATTCTGCCGGAACTGGCCAAGGAGGCGCGGCCCGACGCCATCATCGCGACCGGCCGCTCCGATTACCCGAACCAGGTCAACAATGTACTGTGTTTTCCGTTTCTGTTTCGCGGCGCGCTCGATGTCGGCGCGACGGAAATCAACGAAGCGATGAAAATCGCCTGCGTCGAGGCGCTGGCGGACATCGCCACCATGGAAGCCTCGGACGTGGTCAGCGCCGCTTACGGAGGCACACCGTTCAAGTTCGGCCCGGAATACCTGATCCCAAAACCTTTCGATCCGCGCCTGATGACCGAAATTCCGCCGCGCATCGCCAAGACGGCGATGGACTGCGGCGTGGCGAGACAGCCGATCGAGGACTTTCACGCCTACCGCCGCCTGCTGCGGGAATTCGTCTTCCGTTCCGGACTTGTAATGAAGCCGGTCTTTGAGCGTGCCCAGCAACAACTGCAACGTGTGGTACTGGCCGAGGGCGAGTCACGGCGCGTGATCAACGCTCTGCAGGTGCTGGTCGACGACCGCATCTGTCATCCGGTTCTGCTCGGCCGCCCGGATGTCATCGAAGAGCATATCCGCAGCGCCGGTCTGCGCCTGACCATTGGCGAGGGCTTCGATGTCATCAACCCGTTCGACAACCCCGACTTCGAACGCTACTGCGATGCCTATTACAACCTGATGAAACGGGACGGCGTGTCGCCCGATTATGCCCAGTCGGTGATACGCACCCGGACCACCGCACTCGCCGCGATGATGGTGCGCCTTGGCGAGGCCGACAGCATGCTGTGCGGCGCGCAAGGCAGTTATGTCCGCCACCTGCGTTACCTCAACAATATCATCGGCCTGCGCGACGGCATCTCGGACTGCTCGGCGATCATGTTGCTGATACTGCAAAAAGGCACGTATTTTCTGGCCGATACGCATGTATCGCTAAACCCCAGCGCCGAGCATATCGCCGAAACCGCGGTACTCGGCGCCCAGGTCGTCAACCGCTTCGGTATGGTGCCGCGGGTCGCCCTGCTGTCGCACTCCAACTTCGGCGGCCGAAAAAACATCGAATCAGAGAAAATGCGCAAGGCCCGCGACTTGCTGCGTGAGAGCCATCCGCAGCTCGCCGTGGAAGGCGAAATGCAAGCCGACGCCGCCCTGTCGGCGGAAATCCGCGAACGCATTTTCCCGCAATCGCTGTTCGACGGTCGCGCCAATCTGTTACTGATGCCGAATCTCGACGCCGCCAATATCGCCTACAACATGCTCAAGGTACTCGGCGACGGCCTGCCGGTCGGCCCCATGCTGGTCGGCATGCGCCAGCCGGTGCATGTCATGACCTCCTCGGTCACGGTGCGCGGCATCGTCAATATGTGCGCGGTCGCGGCGGTCGATGCGATCGATTACAAGGCCGGGCTTGCAGAAGCTCAAACGGCGGGATCATCCTGATTCACCGGTAAAGAATATCAGTCGTTCCCGAACACATGATGTTGCAAGCATGACTCACTTTCCGCTGAACCGGCGGAACTGACTTTAATCGGAACCACCGAAGGAGACAACGTGTCCGACATTCAAAAGCATTCCGGCAAAAACCAAACCCTGCGCTACGATGCCGTCGTGATTGGAACGGGTCCGGGTGGCGAAGGGGCATCGATGAAACTGACCAAAGGCGGCAAAAAGGTCGCGGTGATCGAGCGCGAATCACATGTCGGCGGCGGTTGCACGCATTGGGGGACGATTCCTTCCAAGGCTCTGCGTCACGCGGTCACACGCCTGATCGAGCTGCGCCAGAACCCGATGTTCGATGAGCAGTTCATGTCGGGCCGCATCGGTTTTGCAAGCATGCTCAAACACGCCGATGATGTCATTCGCAAACAAACGCAATTGCGTAGCGGTTTTTACAGCCGCAATAAGGTCGATCTGATTACCGGCCAGGCGTCGTTTATCGACAAAAACACCTTGCGTATCGTCAAAAACGACGGTTCGGTGGAGACCGTCACGGCCGATACCTTCGTGCTGGCGGTCGGCTCGCGCCCCTATAATCCACCGGATCTGGATTTCAGTCATCCGCGAATCCGCGACAGCGATACCATTTTGTCGCTGGATTTCGATCCGGAGCGCATTATCATTTACGGCGCAGGTGTGATCGGTTGTGAATACGCGTCGATCTTTCGCGGGCTCGGCGTTCGTACCGAATTGATCAACACACGGGATCGTCTGCTGTCGTTCCTCGATGTCGAAACCTCGGACGCGCTGTCCTACCACTTCTGGAACAGCGATATCCAGATCAAACACAACGAATCCTATAAACACATCGAGGCGAATGACAAGCATGTCGTCCTGCATCTGGAATCCGGCAAGAAAATGCAAGCCGATGTATTATTTTTCGCCAATGGCAGAACCGGCAATACCGATAGCCTGAATCTCGAAGCGGTCGGCCTGGCTGGCGATTCGCGTGGACAACTGAGCGTCAACGAACGCTACCAGACCGAGGTCGAGAATATCTACGCGGTCGGCGACGTTATCGGCTACCCGAGCCTGGCAAGCGCCGCCTACGACCAGGGCCGCCTGGCCGGCGAAGCCATTCTCACCGGCGACACGGGACGCAATCTGATCGATCACATTCCGACCGGTATTTACACGATTCCGGAAATCAGCTCGGTCGGCAAAACCGAAATAGAGCTCACCGCCGAGAAAATCCCTTATGAAGTCGGCCGTGCGCAATTCAAACACTTGGCCCGCGCACAGATCGCCGACACCCGTGTCGGCAGCCTGAAAATCCTTTTTCACAGCGAAACTCTGGAAATCCTTGGTATTCACTGCTTCGGGGAACGTGCCTCGGAAATCATCCATATCGGCCAGGCCATCATGGAACAAAAAGGTCCCGGCAACACGATCGAATACTTTGTCAATACAACCTTCAACTACCCGACCATGGCCGAAGCCTATCGGGTCGCCGCTTACGATGGCCTTAACCGGCTTTTTTGAGCGGCTCCGGCCGGTGGCCTGAGCCGGCCGGGGAGACCGATTTCAGCTTTTCCCGAGGGTGGCAGTGGCCAAACCGGGAAAGTCTGTAATCAGGCTATCTACGCCGAAGTCGGCGAGCCTGCGCATTAGTGCAGGCTCGTTGACCGTCCACACCGATACATGCAAACCCTGCTGTTGTGCTTTCTCAAGGCGCTCGGGGGTGCATAGCGTCCAGTTCAGCGCCAGCATGTCACAGCCATAACCTTGCGCGACCTTGATCGGGTCGAGCCAGGCGTATTCGGCTACCAGTCCGCGGGACAGGTCCGGGGTCAGCTCCAGCGCGGCCTTGAGCACTTCACGGGAGCTTGAGGTGACGGTGACCTTGTCCATGATGCCGTGGCGCACCGCCATTTCACGAATGGCCAGTACCGTGCTTGCAGCCCGGGTGCGGGATGCGCTTTTGACTTCGAGCTGCCAGTGCTCGAAGTTGCATTTCTCGAACAGCTCTTCAAGACGCGGGATCGGGCATGGCTGCATCCAGCCGGGGCCGCCTTTGCGCGCGTCATAGGTCGCCAGATCCGCTGCGGTATGTTCACTGACCTTGCCGCGGCGGTCGGTGGTGCGCTTGAGGGTCGAGTCGTGGATCACCATCAGCTCGCCGTCTTTGGACAGGTGCAGATCAAGTTCGCAGCGACGTACGCCGTGTTTGAGACATTGCTCAAAGCTGGCAAGAGTGTTTTCAGGTGCTTCGCCTTTGGCGCCGCGATGGCCGTAAATCAGAGTCACAATTGCTCCTTGGTAGGTAGCGCCTGAGTATTCATTCGGGCGCGGATTCGTGTTGTTCGCGGGCCAGGCGGCGTGCCTGTGCCTGTTTTTGCAAAATGTGGCGCGCTAACAACTGACGTTGGGTGTCGTTAAGGGATTCAAATTCGGTGTCGATGCTGTAGCCGCCGTCCTGCGCCAGGCATCGCACGACGCGGGCCCGCAGCAGCAGCCCCAAGGCTTGTGGCATCAGTACCAGTTTGACTGCAAGGTGGCTGTCGGTCGGGTAGGGGTGCGGGTGATGAAACTCGATTCCGCCTTCGGACAGCGTCACCGGCTGTAGCTCGCCGATTTGGCCCAGCACGGTTTGC
>JAGRHW010000324.1 GCA_020444765.1 Gammaproteobacteria bacterium
CAGAGCGACGGCACCGAAATCGCCTGCAGTTCGGTCTTGAAGGCGGTCATGATCAGAAACAACAGCGGGAAAAACAGAATGAGTGCGACGATCCAGGCGATGACGGTACGTATCAGCAGGCTGGACAGCGCATTATTACGTGAAGATTTCATATCAATTCTCCAGGTTTTTGCCGATCATCCGGATCAGAAAGATTGCGACGATATTGGCCAGGATGATGGCGAACAGCGCGCCCGCGGAAGCCACGCCGACATCGAAGTTGAGCAGCGCCTCGGTGAATATCAAAAACGCAAGATTGGTACTCTCGGTGCCGGGTCCGCCGCCGGTGGTGGTGTAGATTTCGGCGAAAATACTCAGCAGGAATATCATTTCGATCATGATGACCACGGCGATCGAGCGGCCCATATGCGGCAGATACAGATAGCGCAGTTGTTGCAGGTAGTTCGCGCCGTCCATGCGCGCCGCCTCGAGTTGTTCCCGGTCCATCGACTGCAGGGCAGTGATGAAGATCAGACAGGCAAACGGCAGCCATTGCCAGCTGACCATGATGATGATCGAACCGAGCGGAAAATCCGTCAGCCAGTTGACCGGCGTCATGCCGAAAAACTGCCAGACCTGCGCCAGCACACCATAGATCGGGTTCATCATCATGTGCTTCCATAACAGCGCATTGACGGTAGGCATGACGAAAAAAGGCGAGATCAGCAGAATCCGTACGAGCGACTGACCCGGAAACGGATCATTGATCAATAATGCAATGGCAAACCCGACGACCACAGTAATCACGATAACGCTGCCGAGCAGCAGCAAGGTGTTGCCGATCGCCGCGCTGAAAGCCGGATTGGTGATAAAGAACTCGTAGTTCATCCAGCCGATGAAGCCGGTCCGGTCGGGCTGCATCAGATTGTATCGGATGGTCGAGAAATAGATCGTCATGATCAGCGGAACCAGCATCCATAACAGCAGGCTGACGACAGAGGGCGCCATCAACCAGCGCGGGAGGGTGCGTCTATTGGTGGACGAGGACATGAGATTCACTCCGGTATAGGTGGAAATTATCCTGGCCGGAAGTTGCAGATCGGACCCGGGTAATTTCCGGCAACATGGGACAGCCTTGTCTTGATTGCTTCGATCCCGGCGATGCGTGGCGCCGGGATCGAAGAATACGAATCAATCAAAGGCGCTTTTACGGGGGCGGGGCGAAACCCCGCCCCCGTAAAAGTCTAGTAGTAACCGGCCTTGCGCATTTCGCGATCAGCCGATACCTGTGATGCCTTGAGTGCGTTCTCTACCGAGGTTTTCCCCGCCAGCGCGGCGCTCATTTGCTGACCGACCGCGATACCGATTGCCTGAAACTCCGGAATGGCCGCAAACTGCACGCCGACATAGGGCGATTCGTTCAGTGTGCTGTCATTGGGATTGGCGCTTTGAATGGCGGCGAGTTCAGCTTCAGCAAAGCTGGCCGCTGCGAGGAATTTTTCATTGGCGTAGGTTGACTGGCGAGTGCCGGTGGGTACCTTGCCCCAGCCCAGCTCTTCGCCGACCAGGTTGATGTAGTCGGCCGAGGTTGCCCATTGAATGAATTTTTCGGCTTCCTCGGATTTTTTCGAGGACTCGGGAACCGCCAGGGCCCATGCCCACAACCAGTTGGCGCCTTTGGGCGTTACCTTGGTCGGCGCCTGGGCGAACGCGACCTTGTCGGCCACCTTGCTCTGTGACGGATCGGCGATAAACGAGGCGGCGACGGTGGCATCGATCCACATGCCGCATTTGCCTTCGTTATACAAGGCGAGGATTTCGTTGAAGCTGTTGGCGGAAGAGCCCGGCGGGCCGTATTTGTTCATCAGATCGACATAGAAGCTGATGGCGTCGTTCCACGGTTGCGTATCCAGTTGCGGTTTCCAGTCCATATCGAACCATTGACCGCCATAGGTGTTGACCAGAGTGCTGAGAAACGCCATGTTGTCGCCCCAGCCGGGTTTGCCGCGCAGGCAGATTCCGTAGATGCCCTGATCCGGGTTGTGGATCTTCGCGACCACCTCAGCGACGTGTTCCCAGGTCGGGTTTGAGGGCATGTCCATACCGGCTTCCGCGACCAGGTCGGCGCGGTACATCAGCATCGAACTTTCGCCGTAAAAGGGCGCGGCGTAGAGCTTGCCTTCGGCGGACAAGCCGTCGCGTATCGCCGGCAGTAAATCATCGACATTGTAGCTGTCATCGAAGGTCAATTCCTTCAACCAGCCTTTGGTGCCCCAGATCGGCGCTTCGTACATGCCGATGGTCATGACATCGAACTGACCGCCTTTGGTGGCGATATCTGTGGTGACGCGCTGGCGCAGCATGCCTTCCTCCAGCGTTACCCATTTGAGCTTGATGTCGGGATTGGCCTGTTCGAAATGGCTGGAGAGTTTTTGCATTTCGACCATGTGGCCGTTGTTGACGGTGGCTATGACCAGTTCGGTTTCAGCCTGTACCAGTGAGGATGCGCCGAACAGCACGCCGGCGGCAATCGTCGATGCGATAAGAGTGAGTTTCATGGTTTTTCCTCCGGATAAGATTTTTTGCTACGTTTTTTGTAATACTTTATTTCACTTTCTGAGTGATATTGGTCTTATCAGTGAACAGAGAGTAGCACCGGCCGGTTTTTTATCCTGATACGCTAAAACATTATTATGATATTAATTTGCCTGTAATTGGTGATTTTTTATCAAAGAGCTGCATCAGAGGATTATGTTTTTTGACAATCAGAGACATTTTGTCTGAATCAAGCCTCTTGAAGCGAAATGCCGACTGCCCATAGAATCAATCTGCTCCGCTTTGCTAAATCTGTAGACTTGGTTCACGCGGTATGAGTTTCAGCCGCCGTTCTCAGGAATCCCGCAATGTATTTTATCGGCATCGATCTCGGCACATCCGGCGTGAAGGTTCTTCTGATGGATGAGACGCAAGATGTACTTGGCTTCACCCAGCAGCAGATTGCCGTATCGCGCCCGCATCCCGGCTGGTCGGAACAGAATCCGGCCGACTGGATTCAGGCGACGGAAACGGCGCTGGATGAGTTGCAGACAAGATTTCCCCGACAAGTCGCCGCGGTAAAAGGGATTTCCCTGTCCGGCCATATGCACGGAGCCACCCTGATCGACAAGGATGACAAGGTGTTACGGCCTTGTATTCTCTGGAATGACACGCGAAGTTTTCATGAAGCGGCGGAGCTGGATGCCGACCCGATATTCCGCAGTATTTCAGGCAATATTGTATTTCCTGGCTTTACCGCGCCGAAACTTGTCTGGCTCAGAAACAACGAAAAAGAATTTTTTTCCAGGGTTCACAAGGTGCTTCTGCCCAAGGATTATCTGCGTCTCTGGCTAAGCGGCGATTATGCTTCGGATATGTCTGACTCGGCCGGCACCGCCTGGCTCGATACCGGCGCACGCCGCTGGTCCGACAGGCTTTTGTCCGCCTGCTGGCTCGATCAATCGCAAATGCCGGCACTTTTTGAAGGCACCGCCGCAACAGGTCGCTTGCGTAAACCGCTCGCCGAACGCTGGAAAATGCAAGCCGTACCGGTTATCGCCGGAGGAGCGGGTGATAATGCCGCCTCGGCCTGCGGTATGGGGATAGTTTCCGCCGGCTCGGCGTTTGTTTCGCTCGGCACCTCGGGTGTGCTGTTCGCCGCTACAGACCGTTACCTGCCCAGACCGGAAAGTGCCGTGCATGCATTTTGTCACGCGGTTCCGCAAACCTGGCACCAGATGGGCGTGATCCTGTCGGCGACGGATTCCCTCAACTGGTACGCAAAGATCTGCGGAAAATCAGCCGGTGAACTGACCCAGGCGCTGGGCGATAAACTGGTCGCGCCTTCCGGTATTACTTTTTTGCCCTATCTCGGTGGTGAACGGACACCTCATAACAATGCAAGGGTGAGAGCCGCCTTCAGCGGTATCGGGCATGACAGCGACCAGGCCAGTCTGACCCGGGCTGTTTTGGAAGGCGTGAGCTTTGCCATCCGCGATAACCTGCAAGCACTCCGTCAGGCCGGCACGGAATTGAAACGCCTGACCGCCGTCGGTGGTGGCTCCCGCTCCGACTACTGGCTGGCAATTCTTGCCACCGTGCTGGATATGCCGATCGATGTGCCGACCGAAAGCGATTATGGCGCCGCACTCGGTGCTGCCAGGCTGGCCATGATTGGGGCAAACGATGCCGATCCGCTGGCGGTTTGCGTCAAGCCTGAAATCGAGAAAACGATTGAGCCCGATAGAAGACTAACGGATTTGTATGCCGAGGCCTACGAGCGTTATCGTGAATTTTATCCGGCTATTCGCGCTATGGGGTCATGACAGGATCCCTGACAAAAGAATTCGGGGATGACGCTTGTTCTAATCCCGTCATTCCCTCGCAG
>JAGRHW010000325.1 GCA_020444765.1 Gammaproteobacteria bacterium
TGCACGGGTTTGACCGGCACGGTGAATTGCCGGGCGCCGTCGACATCGTCCAGATTCGGTGTCGAACCGGTGTCCAGCGACAGCACATCAAAACCGATGGACGGGCGGTTTTCCAGTTGAACGGTTTTTGTCTGGTTATCCAGGCCGCTGATGTCGGCTTCGATAAAGCGCACATTGGCCCAACGGCAAAGACGGGCTAGATCGATATGGGTGTCTTCGATCGTGTAATGCCCGGACAGCAGGCCCGGCAACATGCCGGAATAGGGAGTCAGAACATCTCTGGAGATCAGTGTCAGCCGTACGCCGGGCAGTGGCTTCATGCCCCATTTTTTGACTACGATGACGTGAGCGTGCCCGCCGCCGAGCAGCACGATATCACGTAATACAGGGTTGGCTTGCATTTAATACGACCTGTCAGGCGCTGCGGATGCGTTCGCTGCCGTGTTTTTCCAGATAATGGCTCGCCCAGTCGAGGATTTCGTCAGCGTTGCCGCGAAACAGAATGTCCGTTTTGCGACCGGCCAACTGGTAGTCGTACATGGGGTCATAGTAATCATTCAGCAACAGTTCGATAAACGGATGATAGGCGGTCAGGTCGTTCTTTTCACGATGATAGTGCAGGGCTGTCTCCAGCAACTGTTCTGCGTGTTTATGCCTGACGCCGCCGAGACGTTTGCGAATGCGCTGCAGGCTGGTGCGATGCCGCAGGGCCAGTTGGTCGAAAGCTTCGTCATCGGATGCATGGTGTAATTTCAGTCGTTGCAGCAGATCCAGCACATAATCCTGAATGCCGATCCGTATCCGCTCTTCCATCGGGCTGTCGAGCACAACGATCGGCGAGCGGCTCATCACGGACCAGAGCGAATCCGGCAGGCACAGGCGGCCGATCAGTCTGCCCTCGGCCTCGACAAAAACCGGCGCATAGCCAATGGCGGTCAGCTTCAGCATGGCGATCGACAGGGCGTTTTCGAAATTGACCGGTGTCGGTTGCGATTCGGTGAGTTTGCCGAAACTCGATCCGCGGTGCGCGGCGAGCGCTTCCAGGTCGATGTAGCGATCGAGTTTTTGCAGAAGCCCGGTTTTACCGGTGCCGGTGCGGCCGCTGATTAGCACCAGCGGCAAGCGGGGCAGGCGTTCTGCGAAGGCGTCGAGCAGAAAACGCCGCATGGCCTTGTAACCGCCGGACACATATGGATAGTCGATGCCCGATTCGGCAAGCCAGGTCTGGCTGATTCTGCTGCGCAGCCCACCGCGAAAGCAGTACAAATAGCCGTGCGGGTTGGCTTGCGCGAACTCATGCCAGCGACGGGTTCGTTGCGCCTGTTTCTCGGGGGTGACGAGCTCGCGGCCGAGCGCGATGGCGGCGTCCTGGCCGGCCTGTTTGTAGCGGATACCGACCTGCCGGCGCTCTTCGTCGTCCATCAGCGGCAGGTTGACGGCGTTGGGAAACGCGCCGCGGGTAAATTCCACCGGCGCGCGGGTGTCGATCAGGGGTACGTCCTGTAGAAACAGTTGCCGGTAATCGTTGGTCTCAGGCCTTTTCATGCGCACTCCCGCTGGATGGCGGATAGTTTATGCGCAAAGAGCCTCAGGAGCCATTATTGGGCAGCAATCGATTTGCCGGCGTGCGGACTGCCGGCGCCATATCGGCTTTTGCATCCAGCGATCTGTTTTTCATGAGGCGCAACCAATTAGCGATTTGCAGAAGTTTGATTTCACTGTAGCCCATGCGCAGATTATCAAGCATTTCCTCGTCAAGAGTCTGGCCGTTTTGCAGTGACTTGAGATAGCGTTCCAGATTGCCGATCATGGGGTTGGCTTGCAGGTCCATTTGTAGCCGGAATTTCAGCTCGGGGTCCGTGACGGGCTTATAGGTGACCGTTCGGCCGATGGCGAACGGGTTGCTGGCCGGTCGGTTGCCATAATTTCGCAACAGGTGCTTGCGCGCCGAGTGGTTACCGAGCAGCAGATGGTGGGACTTTTCCCAGAAACGTTCCTTGCCTTTGAAATAAGGGATATCAAGACGGCTGCACAGCTCGGACAGGGAGGCCGGATTCGTCGCGTATTCGTGGAAGTTGAGCGTCGTCCAGTGTTCGGGCTGCAGGGTATACAGAAGCCGGTGATAGTTGACCCAGTTCTGCACCCAATGTTCGTATTCGCCACGTATATAAAAGGATCGGGCGATATCCTGCGGGGATTTCCAGACCAGTACGATGTGGTGATCTATACCCTGCTTGTCGAGTTCGCGGACACGCTTGTTGATCCACAGCGGGTCCTTGCTGGAGTCGACGATAAAGTCGGTCTCCGGGTATTTATCGAAGATCCGTCGATAAAGTTCGCGGGCCGGGTACTTGCCCAGCTCGTTCCAGAGACGGCAGGCTTTATTATGGCAGCTGCAGACAGGCGCGTAGTGATTGCTCTTGACGGGTTGGTAGAGGGCGTTGACCTCGCCGGCCGAGAAGCCTTGCGGATCATTGCCGAGTGTCATGTCGACGAATATCGAACCACTGTAACGTGTGCCACCGACAAAAATTACTTTTTTCAAAATACTGACTCCTCTGACGGCCATGACGTCAAACAATATCTTCCCTGAGTCGCACTGTGGGCAGCGCTCCCGGCTGGTTTGATTAAGAATAGAATAACGTCCGGCTTTTTCAGTTATTTTTCGGCAATTAATTTATAAATGGCGCGAGTTACACCGACTCGAAAGTTTGCTAGAGTGTTGTCTTTATAACTAAATAAACGGAGAAACCCTGTATGACAGAACCAACAAGAGCGTCCGATACGCCGTTTGCCGTGGAGGTGGAAGCCGGTAAGTCCTACTTCTGGTGTTCCTGCGGCAGAAGCGCCAAGCAGCCGTTTTGCGATGGCACGCACGGCAAGGAAAAGCTTGGATTCAAGCCGGTCAAATACACCGCTGAGGAATCGAAAAAAGTCTTTTTCTGCGGTTGTAAAAAAACCAAAAACCCGCCTTTATGCGACGGCAGCCATAACAAATAACAACGTTTAAAAAAGGCGATCATTTCCTGATTGTCACGATTCAAGAGGTAAGCAGCATGCGTGAGTCCCCCGACCATTCCATCGAGCTGGTCAGCTTCAAGATCTGCCCGTTCGTGCAGCGATCGGTCATCGCTCTCAAGGAAAAGAACATCGATTTCAAGATCAGCTACATCGATCTGAAGAATCCGCCGGATTGGTTTCACGAGATTTCGCCGCTTGGCAAGGTGCCGGTGCTCAAGGTGGACGACAGCGTTTTGTTCGAATCGGCGGTGATATCGGAATTTCTCGACGAAGTCTACGAGCCGCGACTGCATCCCGACTCGCCTCTGGAAAAAGCGATTCATCGCGCCTGGGTCGAGGTCGGTTCCGAGTTGCTGGGCGCGCAATACCGCATGCTGTCGGCTGACAACGAGGAGGGCTTCCAGCGTGGTCGCGAGGAGCTCAAGGCTGGTCTGCAACGCATGCAGACGGCGATGGCCGCGGATGGTCCGTTTTTCTCGGGCAGCAAGCTGGCGCTGATCGATACGGCTCTCGCGCCCTTGTTCATGCGGCTGGCGATTGTCGACAAGCGCCGCAAGCTGGATTTGTTCGATGCGCAAAGCCGGCTTGGCGAATGGTCCGCGGCCTTGCTGGAAAGCGCCTCGGTTAAAGAGTCCGTGGTGGACGATTTTGAAGAACTGCTCGTCCGTTTCTTCCAGAATATGAACAGTTTTGCGATGTCTTAAAGCCTGTCTGGTATCTCTGAGTCGAAGCGAAATCAGCACGATTGCAGCCGACAGCAGAGATTTTAGACAGGCTTTTAGTGCACCACCAGAAACAAAAATAATTTAAATAAACCCGCAAGCATTTGAAGAGGAGCCCTTATGAAACTGGAATCGCTGGCGCTGCACCACGGTTATAAATCCGAAGAAACCACCAAGTCCGCGGCGGTGCCGATCTACCAGACCGTCGCCTACACGTTCGACGATACGCAACACGGCGCGGATCTGTTCGATCTCAAGGTGCCCGGTAATATCTACACACGCATCATGAACCCGACCAACGCGGTGCTGGAACAGCGTCTGGCGGAGATGGAAGGCGGCATCGCGGGCGTGGCGGTGGCCTCGGGCATGTCGGCGATCACCTACGCAATCCAGACGATCACCGCCGCAGGCGACAATATCGTCAGCACCTCGCAGCTTTACGGTGGCACCTATAATCTGTTTGCCCATGCCTTGCCGCGCCAGGGCATTGAGGTGCGCATGGCCTCGTCCGACGAGTTCGACAAGATCGACTCGCTGATCGACGACAAGACCCGTGCGGTGTATTGCGAGTCGATCGGCAACCCGGCCGGCAATATCGTCGATATTCAGAAGATTGCCGGTATCGCGCACAAACACGGTGTGCCGCTGA
>JAGRHW010000326.1 GCA_020444765.1 Gammaproteobacteria bacterium
CGCCATGTCAGGAAAAACCCTGACAGCTTCCCGCACATTGCGGCCATTGAACCGGGAAGATTCCGAATTTCTTTATCAGTTGCAAACACAGAATGGCGTGCGGCGTTTTTTCCGCAACCCCGGTATTCCCGCGCGTGATGAGCACGACCGCTGGTTTAAAAAGATTTTTCCGGCAAGCGATTCCGTTCTGTGGATTATCGAGGAGAACAAACTGGCCGCCGGCATGCTCCGTCTTGATTTCACTGAAACCGGCGCGGAAGTCTCGATTATCGTCAGCCCTGAAAAATCCGCCGCCGGACTCGGTCGTTTTGCGCTGAACAAACTGCGCGAGCTTTACCCCGGCACCGATCTCGTCGCATCAGTGCATAAAGACAACGCGCGCTCAGTCAATTTGTTCCAGGCTTGTGGTTTCAAGTCAAAAAATCATCATGGCGATTTTCTGGAGATGGGCCTGTGAAGCAAGCTGCCGATGCCTATTATATCGTTGCCGCCGTCGGTGACTGGAACCGCGAGCTGTTCGACTGTTCGGTGAACAAGCTGCCCGGCCGCTGGCAGTTTGCCGACAGCCCCGACACCCTGCTGGCCCGGCTGGAAGAAGGCGAACCACGTTATATTTTTTTCCCGCACTGGCGCTGGATCGTTGCCGATGACATTATCAACAATTACGAGTGCGTTTGTTTCCATATGACCAATCTGCCGTATGGCCGCGGCGGCTCGCCTCTGCAAAACCTGATTATCCGCGGTCATCGCGAAACCGTGCTGACCGCACTGAGAATGACCGCCGAGATCGACGCCGGTCCGATTTACAAACAACTGCCCTTGCTGCTGGATGGCAGCGCCGGGGAGATTTACCGCCGCTGCAGCGAGCAGACCTGGCGCCTGATCGGCGAAATCATCGCCGAACACCCCAAACCTGTGGAACAATCGGGCGAAGCGGTTTATTTTACCCGCCGCCGGCCACAGGACAGCCGCCTGCCGGAAGGACTGACCACGCAACAGACCTATGATTTTATCCGCATGCTGGACGCACCGGGCTACCCGCCCGCTTTCTGTGACGTCGACGGCTACCGCATGGAATTTGCAAACGCCTCACTGCTGGAAGATTCGCTGACCGCCAGCGTACGGATCATAAAAACGGATGACAGCCATGAATGACATCAGCATCGACGGACGCCCGATCGGCCTGCAACACCCGCCTTATGTAATTGCCGAGCTTTCGGCCAATCACAACGGCCAACTGCAAAAAGCCCTCGATACAATCTCCGCGGCCAAAGCCTGCGGCGCGGATGCCATCAAACTGCAGACCTATACCGCCGATACCATGACCATCGATTGCGATCTGCCGGATTTTCAAATCAAGGGTGGCCCCTGGGACGGCTATAAACTCTACGACCTTTATCAATGGGCGCAAACCCCGTTCGAATGGCACAAGCCTCTGTTCGATCATGCACGCAGAATCGGCATCACCACTTTCTCCACGCCGTTCGACGAAAGCGCCGTCGATCTGCTCGAGGACCTGAACGCCCCGGCCTATAAAATCGCCTCCTTCGAAGCGACGGACCTGCCGCTGATCGCTTACGCCGCCTCGACCGGCAAGCCGCTGATCATATCGACCGGCATGGCCGATGCCGATGAAATCGGCGAAGCCGTCACCACCGCGAGAGATGCCGGCTGCCGCGAGCTGATCCTGTTACACTGCATCAGCAGCTACCCGGCACCGACCGAACAATCCAACCTTCGCACTCTTACTGATATCCGTCAGCGTTTCGGTGTGGAAACCGGTCTGTCGGATCACACGCTTGGCAACACCACCGCAATCGCCGCCATCGCGCTCGGCGCCAGTATGATCGAAAAACACTTTACCCTGGATCGCGGTGACAAGGGGCCGGACTCGGCTTTTTCCATAGAGCCCACGCAGCTGACCGCACTGTGCAGTGATTGCAAGGACGCCTGGCTGGCACTCGGCAGCGCCGGTTATGAACGCCGGGTCGCCGAACAGGACAGCCTGCGTTTCCGGCGTTCGCTGTATTTTGTCGAGGATATGAAAGCCGGCCAGACGATTAATGCAAGCCAGGTTCGGCGCATCCGCCCAGGCTACGGTCTGGCACCCAAATACCAGCCGAAGGTGATCGGCAAAACCGTCAAACGCGACACCGTGGCCGGCACGCCGGTGTCCTGGGAGCTGCTCGATGACTGAACGCGTACTGGTCGTGGCCGCACATCCGGACGATGAGGCCATCGGCGCCGGCGGCAGCATGGCGCTGCACGCCGCGCGCGGCGATCAGGTCGACGTGGTCTTCATGGCCGACGGCGTCACCTCGCGCGGCGAACAGCAGGCTTCGGACCTGATCAGACAACGCAACCATGCCGCCTATGCTGCCTGCAAAGCACTCGGTGCCAGGGAACCGCATTTTCTCGGTTTTCCGGATAACCGCATGGACACCGTCGCCCTGCTCGATATCGTCAAACCACTGGAAGCACTGATCGAGGAGCTGCAAGCGACGACGATCTATACCCACCATTACGGCGATCTGAATCTCGACCATCGCCTTACCCATCAGGCAGTCATGACCGCCTGTCGCCCTCAACAGGGCATGCCGGTCAGGACCATTCTGTGTTTCGAGGTACTGTCCAGCACCGAATGGCAAACGCCTGGCAGCGGCAACGGCTTTGAACCCAACTGGTTTGTCGATATCTCGGCGGGCATGGAGAAAAAGCGTCAGGCACTGGCCTGTTACGCCGAAGAAATGCGCGCACCGCCGCATAGCCGTTCATTGGCCAGTATTGCCAGCCTTGCACAATTGCGCGGCGCGCAGGTTCACAGCAGCCAGGCTGAAGCATTCATGCTGGCCCGGCATATTGTCCAACCACCAAGTCACACGGAATGATAATGAACGTGGATAACAAACGTCTGTTAATGGAACTGGATCGTCAGGTCAAACGCGTCAACCGCGAAACGATCAATCCGCAGATCGAGGTCTTGACTATCGAGCAGCTGCGCCCGGTGCTGGAGATGGTGGCGCGGGCCCGGGCCGATTATCTGAAAACTTTTTTCGAAGCCGGCGCCAATTGCGACGGTCTTCCGGACATGGAAAGATGCCAGGCTCTGAAACAAAAACGCGAAGTCTTCGAGGAACTGATCGCCGCCTCGCATGCTCTGCACATCGCTATCGAAAACGGTTACCTCGATGTCGCCGACTCCCCGTCCTCGTCCTGAAGCGGTTTAAAACCCCATAAGCCCGCTGCGGGCCCGCTGATTTGGGTGATGCAACAGCGTTAGTAAGAAAGCCCTGACACCGGTAATCCTCACGATTCACTAAACCCTTTCACACCCGTCATGCTACGCTTGACGAACCCTGCCCGGAACCCTGAACCGAAGCAACAGGAGGGTTTTATGTCGATCAAAAATATCCTGCTTGCCTATACCGGCAGCAAATCCAGCGACTCCGCGCTGGCCGCCGCGCTTGTCTTGCGTGGCCAGTTCGACGCGCATCTGACAGCGCTGTTCGCCTACATCCCGTCCTATGTGTCCGGCACACTCAAACCCTGGATGCCGCAAAACGTCTTCGACACCGTCAATCAACTGGAAGATGCCCAACTGCAGGATATCGAAAGCGGATTTTTCAGCCTGGTCAAAGACCATGCGCCGCCAGACAAGCTGCACTGGATTGCCCAGATCGGCGAAGCCGGCGAAATCGTCTCGGATCATGCGCGGCTTTACGACCTGACGCTGATCGGCCGCGATAACGACACTGAGGCACCCACCGGCTCTCAGCTCGACGCCGAGAGAATCGCGCTGGCCGGTGGCCGGCCGGTGTTGGTCATTCCGCAGTCGTTCTCGTTAAAAAAATTCAGCGAACAGGCGCTGATTGCCTGGGACGGCAAACGCGCCGCCGCCCGCGCCCTGGCGGATGCGCTGCCGATCCTGGAAACCCGTCAGCAGGTGACGATTCTCAGCATCGACTCCGGCGAGCCGGCCGACACCAGCGGCAAGATCACGCTGGATACGGCTCTGCGGCGTCACGGTATTTACAGCAAACCGGTCCGGCTCGAGCGTCGCGGCCGCGACAGCATCGAAAAAATCCTTCTCGACTACCTGCAACAAGACCCGCCCGGCCTGCTGGTCATGGGCGCCTCGGAACAACGCGGCGGCCGCAACCAGCACTTCGGACGGCTGACCGACAGTATTCTGCGCAATACCGCGATTCCGTTGCTGGTATCGTTCTAGAAGCCAGTCTGGAATCTTTCAGGCGGAAATTCAGCTGTGGGCTATCCGGCGGTGCGCTGGATCCCCGACTAAAGCATTCGGGGATGACGACGTGGTTGTTTGCAGTGCCTTGCTTCGCCCGTCATTCCCACGCAGGCGGAAATCCA
>JAGRHW010000327.1 GCA_020444765.1 Gammaproteobacteria bacterium
TCGGCCAGATGGGTCTGGTGCAGGCCTATGAATCCAACTTCAAGCAGCACGGCATCCAGACCGCGCAGATACTGCTGACCCACGATGACCTGGCCAACCGCAAGCGCTATCTTAACGCCCGCTCGACACTGCAAACGCTGTTGCGACTCGGCGTAACACCGATCATCAATGAAAACGACACCGTAACCACCGATGAAATCCGCTTCGGCGACAACGACACGCTGAGCGCCCTAGTGGCCAATCTGATCGACGCCGATATCCTGGTGATTCTGACCGACCAGCAAGGCCTGTTCGACAAGGATCCGCGCGCGCATGCAGACGCCAGACTGATCGAACAGGCAACCGCCGGCGACCCGCAAATCATGGCCATGGCCGGCCCGAGCGGCAGCCAGATCGGCAGTGGCGGGATGGCAACCAAACTACTGGCGGCTGAACGCGCGATGCGCTCCGGCACCACCACCGTAATCGCCTCGGGTCGTGTCAGGGACGTGCTGCCGCAACTGAAACGAGGTGAGGCCATAGGCACCATGCTGACTTCCGACAAAGCACCGTTGCTGGCACGCAAGCAATGGCTGGCCAACCAGCTGAAATCCCGCGGCCAGCTGGTGCTCGACGAAGGCGCCTGCCGGGTATTGCGCGAAAAAGGCTCCAGCCTGCTGGCGGTCGGCGTGGTTGATGTTGAGGGAAATTTCAAACGCGGCGAGATGGTGACCTGTATCGACAGACAAGGACTGGAAATCGCCCGCGGGCTGATCAATTACAACAGCGAGGAAGTCGTCAAGCTGAGAGGCCAGCCCAGCAAAGCCATCGAGCAGATACTCGGCTACGTCGACGAGCCGGAATTGATCAACCGGGATAATATGGTCGTACAGGCCGGCTGAATTACCGGCGCACGAGAAATTTCAAACCGCCGAGAGGTGGCGGTCAGTGTCAGAGCGCGCGAATACGCTGATTCAAACGGCTCTTGTAACGGGCAGCCTTGTTTTTATGAATATGCCCTTTGCGCGACATCGCATCGATCACCGGCACAGCTGCTTTGTAAGCCGCCTCTGCGGATTCCTTGCTGCCCTGCTCAAGCGCATTGAGTACCTTTTTGATGCTGGTTCGCATCATCGAACGCTGAGCCGCGTTGCGCTGACGGTTTTTTTCGGCCTGACGTGCACGTTTTCTGGCTTGTGGAGAATTCGCCACAGTTTAATCCCCTGAAATTCCTGAATAGAATTTGTAAAAAGCAGGCGATTATCTATGCTTGCAAATTGCCTGTCAATCCATGACGAGCGAAATCCCGTTAAAACGGTGATAAACTCTCGCGATTTTACGTCACGACAACAACTTTATGCGTCAAACCGACACTGCTCCGAAAAAGCCCGAGCGCACGCCGGGATTATTGCGTTCGGGCATGATCGTCAGCGCTTTTACGCTGGTGTCGCGGATTCTCGGTTTTGTACGCGATCAGGTCTTCGGGATTACCTTCGGTTCGGGGCTGTATACCGACGCCTTTCTGGCCGCGTTCAAAATCCCCAATTTTATGCGTCGCCTGTTTGCCGAAGGCGCTTTTGCGCAGGCCTTTGTGCCGGTCTTTACCGAATACAAGGAAAAGCGCAGCGACGAAGAGCTGCAGGATCTTGCCGCCCATGTCTCCGGCACACTGGCCGGCATCTTGTTTATCGTCACCCTGCTCGGCATGCTCGGCGCGCCACTGTTGATCAGTCTTTTTGCGCCGGGTTTTCATGACAATCAGCGCTTTGATCTGGCCAGCGGCATGCTGGTGATTACCTTTCCGTATCTGCTGTTTGTATCCCTGGTCGCCTACGCGGGAGGGATTCTCAACAGTTACGGCCGTTTTGCGGTTCCGGCAATGACGCCGGTAATTCTGAATGTCTTTATGATCGCCGCCGCCCTGTTGCTCGCGCCGCTGATGGACGTGCCGATCGAAGCGATGGCCTGGGGCGTGTTTTTTGCCGGCCTTGCGCAACTGCTGTTCCAACTGCCTTATCTCAAACGGCTCGGGCTGCTGCGCCGGCCACGCTGGGGCTGGCGGCACCCGGGCGTCCGGAAAGTCTTTACCCTGATGCTGCCGGGTATCTTCGGCAGTTCGGTGGCGCAGATCAATCTGCTGCTCGACACGATTATCGCCTCGTTTCTCGCCACCGGCACGCTCGGCTGGCTGTATTTCGCCGACCGCCTGCTGGAGTTTCCGCTCGGCCTGTTCGGCATCGCCATCGCGACGGTCATCCTGCCGCGGCTGTCGCGCGAACACGCGCTCGCATCGGTCGATCAGTTCCGACAGACCCTCGACTGGGCGGTGCGTCTGGCCATCCTGATTGCCCTGCCCGCGATGCTCGGCCTGCTGCTGCTGGCCCAACCGATCGTCAGCACGCTGTTTGAATACGGTGCTTACACGGCGCTCGATACACGAATGAGCGCCGTGGCGCTGATGGCCTACTCGTTCGGCCTGCCGGCCTTTATACTTATCAAAATTCTTTCGCCCGGGTATTTCGCCCGGCAGGACACCAAAACGCCGGTGCGCATCGGCATCATCGCGATGATCAGTAATATGGTCTTCAATATCATTCTGGTGGTGCCGATGATTTGGCTCGGCTCGGCGACACCGCACCTCGGTCTTGCAATTGCGACAAGCCTATCCGGCTGGCAGCAGGTTATTCTGCTCTATCGCGGGCTTTACAAGGATGGCGTCTATTCGATCAGTGCGGCAAACAAGCGCTTCCTCATGAAATCGGCGCTGGCGCTTTTATGCATGACTGTGGTGGTGTTCTGGTTCAGCCCGCCGGCCGAGTCATGGAGCGGCTTTCCGGCAATCAAACGTGCGGCGCTTTTATGCGGTATTATCGCGGCGGCGGCCGGCGCTTATGCCGCTACCCTGCTGCTGACCGGCATCCGCTTTAACGATCTGCGGGCCACCCATTAGATGCGTTGCTTCTGAACATGGAACTGATTCGCGGACAATACAATCTCCGACCGGTACATCGCGGCTGCGTGGCGACCATCGGTAATTTCGACGGCGTACATCTCGGCCACCAGCAGTTGTTCCGGCAGCTGGACAGGGCTGCAAACACGCTCGCGCTGCCGTCCTGTATTATTACCTTCGATCCCTTGCCACACGAATACTTCGCCGCACCCGAACACATCCAGGCACGGCTGACCTATTTCCGGGAAAAAATCCATGCCATCGAACGACACGCGCCGGACCGGATCCTGATCCTGAGATTCGACGAAAAACTCGCCAGCCTGGAAGCCGATGACTTTATCCGGCAGATTCTGCTGGATGGCCTCGATGTTCGACAACTGATCGTCGGCGACGATTTCCGTTTCGGCAAAAACCGTCAGGGAAATTTTCAGACTCTGGTCGAGACCGGGAAAACCGCCGGATTCAGTGTGACCCCGACCGATACCTTTTGTGTCGACGGCCAGCGCGTCTCCAGCACCCGGGTTCGCGACTTCCTGAAAAACGGCCAGCTCGAACAGGCCGCCGCCTTGCTCGGCCGGCCCTATAGCATGGAAGGACGCGTGGTTTACGGCCGCCAGCTCGGCCGCAGCCTCGGCTATCCGACCGCGAACATTTTGCTCAAACGCCACAAAACACCAATACACGGCATCTTTGTCGTCGAAGTGATCGATGAACACGGCGAGCACTTTCCGGGCATGGCCAGCCTTGGTGAACGGCCGACCGTCGGCGGTGGAGAGACATTGCTTGAAGTGCATTTATTCGATGTGACGATCAATCTTTACGGCAAGCACCTGAAGACGGTTTTTCTGCACAAAATCCGCGACGAACAGCATTTTTCATCGCTGGAGGAATTAACCGGGGCCATTCGCTCGGATGAGAAAATTTCGCGGCGGTGGTTCGAAATGCATCATGACCGGAAAAACTGACCGGCGGCGCGGTTTCGAGACAGACAGAGTTCGCCAAAAGCGGGCAAATTACGCTAAAGTTGCGGTTCATACGGTCATTTTCGATTAATCCGGCCCAACAACACGATTTTACCCAACAAGACTTAAACAAATCCTTCAGGAACCCCCGTGAGCCAATACAAAAATACCCTGAACCTACCGGAAACAGGGTTTCCCATGCGCGGCAATCTGGCGCAACGCGAACCACAGATGCTCGCCCACTGGGAAGAGACAGCGCTTTATAAGCGTATCCGGGAAAACTCCGCGGGCCGGGAAAAATTCATCCTGCACGATGGCCCGCCTTACGCCAACGGCGACATTCATATCGGCCACGCACTCAACAAGATCATCAAGGATATCATCGTCAAGAGCCGGCAGATGGAAGGCTTTGATTCA
>JAGRHW010000328.1 GCA_020444765.1 Gammaproteobacteria bacterium
TGTATGAAGGTGACGCCGGTTATGACAGCACCGACATCGAGGTCGCGGGTCCGCGCCATCGCTTGTGGATGATCAGTGACGGCTGGCGTTACGAACGCGATTGAGTCAAGGCGCCGGCGTGGGCCGTTCGCCGCATTGATACATTTCTACAAGCCCGGGTAGCTCGCTCAAACGGGAAATGACAACCTCGGCACCGGTTTCCCGGAGTTGCCCGGCATGAGCCGGATAGCTGTGGCCGCCGCCGGTAAAGCCGATTACATGCATACCGGCGCTGACGGCGGCATGCACGCCATGCACCGAATCCTCGACCACCAAGCAGCGTGACGGATCGGCGTCGAACTCGGCAGCACCATGCAGGTAGATATCGGGCCTGGGTTTGGTGCGTCCAGGGCCGAGATCCATGGCCGAGAAAATATATGGCGCAAAGAAGGGCTTCAGCCCGGTTCTGGTGAGTTCCAGATCGAGCCGTCCGCTGGAGGAATTCGAGCAAATACAACGTGGCCCGGCGATCCGCTCCAGCACCTCGTGCGCGCCGTCGATTTCCCTGAGTTCGTTAAACAGCAGGTCGTCGAGCATTTGCTGGCTGCGTTCGAAGAGATCGGCCGGCAGAGCAACCTTGTACTCTTTTCTGACCTGCTTGAGAATCTCGCTCGATTCCATACCCGCATAACGGGCACACAGATCCTGCGTGCTAATATCGACGCCATATTCGCCGAACAGATGCGCGCCGAGGCGGGCGGCGAGAACCTCCGAGTCCACCAGCACGCCGTCGCAATCAAACAGGATAAGATCGATAGCCGTCATTACAGTCTCCGGAACGAAGCGCGAAGACTAACAGTGAAGCGCGCCGGCGACCAGTACAGTTTGCCAGCAGGGCTGGCTGTCACCTGTAAGCCCGTTTAAGGTATTCAACCAGAGAGTCGAGCACCGGGTTGCCGCTCAGAGCATCATGGTACAAGGCGATTGAATAGGCCGGTAAAGGCGGTAGCTGGCCGGCATGGTCGATCTGCGTCCGGTTTGGCGAGTCCACCATATTGAGTTCGGCGTGTACGCACAGATCAGCGGAAATCATCGCTTCCACCGCGAGGTCATCCTCGGAATCGATAGGGCTGATCCACGGGATGCCTGCTTCATCCAAGGCTTCGCTTACCGCGGAGCGAAAAATACAATGCCTGGTAAAGCCTATCGGCAACGGCCGGCGTTTCCAGGCAGCGCCTTCTTTCGCACCGGTCCAGATTAATGGCTGTGTCAGCAGGATCTCGCTGTTTTTCCCTGGGTTACGCTCGGTGGTGATAACGATATCGTGCAGGCCCTGTCCGAAGTCCCGCAACAGCTTGATTGTCGAACCGGTGGAGAACCGGACCTGCACGCGGGGAAAGTCCCGGCTGAATTCCTTGAATACATTCGGAATATGCGGATAGACGACATCGCTTGGCGCTGCGATGCGGATGACGCCTTCGTAATCCGGTAAGGTCAGGCGGGCGATAGCCTCGTCATTCAAGGCCAGCAGTTGCCGGGCGAATTGCAGCAATTGCTCACCCTCGCTGGTCGGCGACATACCCTGTGACGCGCGGTCGAACACACTGAACCCGAGATTGTCCTCCAGACGCTTGATTTGCATGCTGATCGCCGATTGCGTCATGTGCAGGCGGGCGGCCGCGCGGGTCATGCTGCCGGTTTCGGTAATGGTGACAAAGCTGCGGATGGTTGCCAGATCGAGATTGCGGAGGCGCGTCGCTGCTATCATTTTTTGTGAATTCATTTATCAAATTAATTTGTTTTACTTATATCTTGCGGTGCAGCTATAGTCAATACTCGTGAAGTAAAAGAGTTTTTGTTTCACAGTTTTTGATAGGAGAATGCCATGATCAGTCACAGCCAAACAAGCCCGTCCCGTGGTGTACAACGACCCGGGGATTTCATCAATACCACACTGCGGCTGGTGCGGATCTGGCTGCGCGAGCTGCAATTGAGAGACAGCATTCAACGTGAGCGCCGGCAGTTGATGGAACTCTCCGACGATCTGCTCAAAGACATCGGCGTCAGCCACGAAGATGCGCTTGCCGAGGCCGGACGTCTGGATTTGCCGCGCGAACGCCTGAGCCGGATTTAGGGTTGGTTATTCTTTCGGGTGTCCTGGTCGGGTGACTGGTTATCCCGGAGCAGGTTTGTCATGAGACGTGTCGTCCTCGTTCGCTCCAGTTTAGGGGGACGTCATCCCCGAATGCTGTAGTCGGGGATCCAGTGCCTCCGTCGGCGAGTCCGCAGCTGGATTCCCGCCTTCGCGGGAATGACGGATAGGCCAACACACCTTGATACATCCCTTTGTCATCCCCGAATGTTTTAGTCGGGGATCCAGCGCCACCGTCGGCGAGTCCGCAGCTGGATTCCCGCCAGCGCGGGAATGACGGGTAGGCCAACAAAGCCTGATACATCCACTTCGTCATCCCCGAATGTTTTAGTCGGGGATCCAGCGCCACCATCGGCAAGCCTGCAGCTGGATTCCTTTCTATGAGGGAATGGCGGGGTTCTACCGGTTCACAGCGGATTGTTAGTACAAACCTGCTGCAGAAAATCATCCAGGGTCTGGCCCGCAACGGGCTCGAAGGTTTGGTCACTGACGGAACAGCTTTGCATGCGATCCAGCCGAAAATTGCGGAAGCCGTTGCGCAAATCGCACCAGGCGGCGAGCGTCCAGTATTTGCCCCAGAAAAACAGTCCCAGTGGTTTAACATCGCGCTCGCTGCTTTCACCGGATTCTGCGCTGTATTGCAGGCGCAGATAGTGATGCCTGGCGATGGCTTTACGGCAAAGGTCCATGGTGACCCGCAAATCCTCGCGCACCCCGAAGACCGGCGCGTAAAGGTGCGTGCTGTCCAGCTGCCGACGTAATTCGTCGGGGATAGCGGCTTCGACCTTGTCCAGCACCGAACGTGCGCTTAGGCCCAGCGCGTGGCCGCCGAAGGCGCTCAGCATGCGCGCGCCCACCACCAGGGCCTCGATTTCCTCCGTGGTGAATTGCAAGGGTGGAATATCCAGCGAGTAGCGAAGCCGGTAACCCACACCGGCTTCGCCTTCGACCGGAACCCCGGACAGGCTTAGATCCTGAATATCCCGGTAAATCGTGCGTTCGGAAACTTCCAGCCGTTCGGCCAGCGCGCGAGCGGTCACCAGGCGCTTGTTACGCAGTATCTGTACAAGCTGGAAGAGGCGATCGGCACGACGCATCAGGGATTCCGGAATGAGTTTACTGAGGCGCTGAATATAACCCGACGCGGTTGCCTTCGGTATCACGAAATTGGCAAAAATAGCCCTTGCTGCCGCCATCGACGGACGTTTTCGGCAACAGCAGCTCGGCACCGTTTTCCAGCGCCGTGGCAAGACGGGCCTCGATATCGCTGCCGCCATTCAGGTAAACAACCGCCCCATCAACCGCAGGGTTGTATCCCTTGCCCTTGATCAGCATGCCGGTGACGCAGCCTTCTTCGCCGGCGAGTATGGCCATATCATAGTGACTGCCGTCTGGCGTGCTCATACTTTCATCTCTCATCTGAAGATCCATCAGTGTGGCGTAGAACGACTTGGCGCGAGCCATATCGGCGACGGGAATTTCAAACCAGGTAAGGACGTGATTCATGGGGTATCTCCGTTGTGTTGAAAAGGTGTTTGTCAAAACGACGGGGACAGTGTCGGATAGAGCTACTGACAGCACTCTGTCAGTAGTCTTGAATTTTTTTTCAGTCTTTTCCGGCCGGGTATAAAAGTTCGCTTGCAGCACCAAGATCTTTTTTGCCGACAACGCACTATACTAGTGCTCTTCCACGCTCACCAAGGCCCGTTGTGCTCACTCGCTTTCACCAACTCCCCGACAACCTCAAAGGCGCCACCATGCTGCTGATAGCGGCTTTGGGCTTCACTGTGATGGTGACTCTGATCAAGCTGGCGGGGGAGCGTTTGCATGTGACGCAGATTCTGTTTATCCGGCAGTTGGGGATGATGGCGATGCTGGTGCCGCGAGTGCGCAGCACCTGGCCGAATACCTTTAGAACCCATCGACTCGGCTTGCAGTTTGCCCGGATAGGCTTTGCGATCGCAGCCATGCTTGCCGGTTTTTCGGCGGTGATTCATCTGCCGCTGGCGGATGCGACGTCGATTGGTTTTGCCAAGAGTTTTTTCGTGACGGTCGCGGCGGTGCTATTGCTGGATGAGCATATCGGCCGGCATCGCTGGACGGCGCTGGCGATCGGGTTCGTGGGTGTGTTGATCATGTTACGGCCGGGTACCGAGGGCTTTT
>JAGRHW010000329.1 GCA_020444765.1 Gammaproteobacteria bacterium
CACGCTCGGCACCTTCCAGCACCTGGCGGAAAGCCTGCTGTCGCTGTCCGACAACGGCTGGACGCTGCTGGTTCTGGTGATGCTGCTGGTGTTGATCGCCGGCATGCTGCTGGACGCCATCTCCATCTACCTGATCCTGATGCCGATCCTGTTGCCGCTGATGCAGCATTTTGAGTGGAACGCGGTCTGGTTCGGCATCCTGCTGGCGATGAATATCGCCATCGGCCAGTTCACTCCGCCGGTTGCGGTCAACCTGATGGTCACCACACGCATCGCCAACATCCGCCTGGAGCATACTGTCGGCTGGACGCTGATCTTTATCCTCGCCATGCTGGGCAGTCTGTTACTGGTGATGCTGTTACCGGAGATCGCGCTCTGGCTGCCGCGCACGCTGGGCTATGTCGTTTAAAGCAACAGGTTTTCCTCGATCGGATGGAAAACATCGGCCGCTTCTATCAGTGCATTGGCGGTCAAGGCCGGTACACCGTACACCACGGTATCGACCCGGTAGCGTGTTTTGATCTTGTCCAGCAACAGATCGAAATCGCCGTCGCCAGACAACAATACAACCCTGTCAACATCTTGCGCCGCCTCCAGCACGTCGATGGTAATACCGACATCCCAATCGCCCTTGGCCGAACCGTCGCTGCGCTGGATAAAAGGTTTGAGTTTGACCGTAAAGCCGATCTGCTGAAGAGCCATCTGGAACTTCAGTTGCCGGCTGTCGGCGCGATGGATCGCGTAGGCGTTTGCCAGAACGATCTCTCCGCCCTCACTGACCTGTTGCCAGAGTTTGCGGTAATTGAACTGGCGCCCGTAAGCATGACGGGTCGTGTAATAGATATTCTGCACGTCGGCGAACAAGGCGATTTTTTTCACGGCTGGGCAGTCTTTGTATGGCCGGCTTATTTCTTCGCCATGTTTTTTAATGCAAGCCTGATTATCTCTTCGACGGTCAGATCTTCGCTGTCGATTCCACTCACCATTCGGCCGGCTTCGGCCGGTTTGTAACCGAGCGATACCAGCGCAGCCGAGGCCTGCGCGGCGGGCGATTCGGCAAGCGTTGGAGCCAGCTTTTTTCCGCCGGACTGAACGACAGATTCCGGGCCTTCGGCAAATTTCGGCAACTTGTCGCGCATCTCGACGATCAGGCGTTCAGCGGTTTTCTTGCCGACCCCGGGCAACCGCGTCAAGGCGCTTGCATCTTCGGCAAGAATACATTGCGCAAATTCATCCGAATCCATACCGGACAGAATCGCCAGCGCCATTTTCGCGCCGACGCCGTTGATCTTGATCAGGGTCCGGAAAAGACTGCGTTCCGACAGGCTTGCAAAACCAAACAGCAGATGCGCATCTTCACGTATCACCAGATGCGTATGTATGATCACCTCGGCATTTTTTTCCAGCGGCAGATTATAGAAGGTCGACATCGGCGCCTCTATTTCGTAACCGACGCCCTGTACGTCAAGCAGTAAAAAAGGCGGCGCTTTTTCAAGCACTATTCCTCGCAGTCTTCCAATCATCGTCGTCTCGATCTTTTACGCAGCAGGCTGGATTTTTTTAAATTGAGGGAATTTCGCGAATGGCCGTGACAAATAGCGATGGCCAGCGCATCGGCGGCGTCGGCCTGCACGCTTGTATTAATGCCGAGCAGCGTTCTGACCATATGTTGAACCTGCTCCTTGCTGGCCGCGCCATTCCCCACCACCGCCTGCTTAACCAGACGCGGCGTGTATTCACTGACCTTGACGCCGTGTTGCACCATCGCGCAAATAGCCGCACCACGGGCCTGCCCGAGCTTGAGCGCGGACATGGCGTTGTTGCTCATAAAGACCTGCTCGACGCCGGCCTCATCCGGTTGCCATTTGCCGACCAGTTGCTCGACCTGGTGATAAATAAAGCCGAGCTTTTCCGGCAGATCGTCGCCGGCGACCCTGATATGCCCGTGATCAAGATGAAACGAACGGATACCGTCGGTTTCGATCACACCATAGCCGGTTATCACCGACCCCGGATCTATCCCGAGCACCCGAATCATGCCGGGCGCTTGTCAGTCGTTATCGTCAAAGGCATCGTCAGGGAAATCGGCATTGGAATACACGTTCTGCACATCGTCCAGATCCTCCAGAACATCGATCAGTTTCAGCAGTTTCTCCGACTGTTCCTTGTCGAGCGCGACTTCGGTCGAGGCGCGCATGGTCACTTCGGCATGCTCGGGCGACAGGCCCGCAGCGCTCATCGCCTCCTTGACATCGACAAAGCTGTCGGGCGATGTCGTCACCTCGACCGATCCGTCATCATCCGCCACGACATCCTCGGCGCCGGCTTCGAGCGCGGCTTCCATGATCGCATCTTCATCGGCTCCGCTGCCGTAATTGAGCACGCCGATCTGATTGAAGAGATACGACACCGAGCCGTCGGTCCCCATATTACCACCGTATTTGGTAAAAGCATGCCGCACTTCAGCGACCGTGCGGTTGCGATTATCGGTCATGCAGTCGACCATGATCGCGACACCGGCGGTGCCATAGCCTTCGTAGCGGACCTCTTCGTAGACCACGTCTTCGAGCTCACCGGCGCCGCGCTTGATCGCCCGGTCAACGGTATCCTTCGGCATATTCGAACCGAGCGCCTTGTCCACCGCCAGCCTGAGACGCGGGTTGGAATCGATATCGGAACCACCCATTTTGGCGGCGACCGTTATCTCGCGGATAAACTTGGTAAACAACTTACCTCGCTTGGAATCCTGAGCTTTTTTACGGTGTTGAATATTTGCCCATTTACTGTGACCAGCCATGCTTCCTCTCATTCGGCCGCTGTCGTCCGGCCGCTAAAGTATTTGTTGCCATGCGTTTAATCAGGTTTATCTATCCCTTGCGGATTTGCAAAAACGTCCCTTGTCCAGAAAACAGCCTATTTGCCGCGCGACCTCCGCAGAGAATATCATCGAGGTGTGGGTTTCGTTCAGTTCGATGGAATCACGTGCTTTGTCGATATTTGTTTCCCTGGCCAGCACTGTACCATCGCCAGACGACTCGGCCGTAACAAAGAGCCGTCCCGCACCAATCGGCCGATTGCCGTAGACAACGCCCAACTCGCGCTGGCCCGAGAAACCCGGCGCGCCGCCGAGCAACCCCTTGTGTACGCTTTTACCAAGCATAAACGCGCCTAGCAGCGGTATCCGCATCAAGCGGGCGGCCACCTCGCTGCCTCTCGCCGGACACCCCAGTAATACAACCCTGCCCGGCTTCAGGTGAAGTTGCCGGTCAAGCAGATGCAGGACGACGATTCCACCAAGACTGTGCCCGACCAGATGCACCACCGGCGTTTGAACCCTGTCGATACGTTTTGCCAGCAGGTCGGCATTCTCGGCCGGTGTGCGCAACATCGAACGGTAGGAAAAACGTCTGACCCTGTAACCCTGTCGCCGTAACAGGGAAGCCATCCGAAAAAATACAAGCCCGTGCATCCACAATCCGTGTACCAGAATGACAGTTTCGCCCCCTACACCGGCTTTGTCTGAAGCCGAACCCATAAACCCGTTGCTGTCCCGTCCTGTCAACCCTCGGCCTGGGGTTTTCGCACGCGCAAGGACAACTCCTTGAGCTGCCTGTCGGACACACTGCCCGGCGCACTGGTCAACAGGCAGGCGGCCGTCTGGGTTTTCGGAAACGCCATGACATCACGAATCGACGCTGATCCGGTCATCAGCATGATCAACCGGTCCAGGCCAAACGCCAACCCACCATGCGGCGGTGCGCCGTAACGCAAGGCATTCAGCAGGAAGCCAAATTTTTCATCCGCCTCCTCGGCCCCTATGCCAAGAACCCGCAGTGCCGTCTGTTGCATTTCCGTGTTATGAATACGGATCGAACCACCGCCAAGCTCGGTGCCGTTGAGTACCATGTCGTAGGCACGCGACAAACAGGACGCGGGATTTTCTTCCAGCGCCTCGGGGGAGTCGACCGAGGGCGCGGTGAACGGATGATGCAAGGCAGACCAGCGTTTCTCCCGCTCGTCCCATTCAAACATCGGAAAATCCACCACCCACAGCGGCTTCCAGCCATGCTGGATAAGCTGCAGGTCATGGCCCAGCTTGATGCGCAAGGCGCCTATCGCTTCATTGACGATCTTGGCCTTGTCGGCGCCGAAGAAAATCAGATCGCCGTCAGCGGCTGCGGTTCTTTCAAGAATGACCTCGATCACCTCGTCATCGAAAAATTTGACGATCGGCGACTGCAAACCCTCACGGCCCTTGGCGATCTCGTTGACCTTGATAT
>JAGRHW010000032.1 GCA_020444765.1 Gammaproteobacteria bacterium
CAGGGAGTCAAACTCCCTCTGGTCCAGTGTTTCGGGCTCATAAGGCAGTTTGCCGTTTGTTCTGTAAAAATCCTGAAGCTCTTCAAAGGCTTTGGTGATATCGAGGAAGTTCTGATGAGCGCTGGCGTAGTTGGGGCTTGACTCACTGTGTCTGTCCGGATGCCAGATTTGCACCAGACGCCGGTAGCTCGACTTGGCCTGCGGCCAGTTCGACGAGGGCGTCAGCTTCAGTATTTTATAACTGCTTTTGTAATCAAGCTTCATGGTGCCTTGGAGAATTATTACAAGATTTCAATTGTCTAACCGATAGCGTCTCTGGCGTTTATCGGGAAAGTGTTGCCAATTATAATATGAAAGCACGATGTAATTAAATGTCGCCAGTATCAGTGTTCAACTTGTGAAGCAGATTGTTAATTTGTTATGCCTGTCTGTATCTTTTATCTGATCACTGGGATAATTGCTCCCTTAATTGCAGGGATTGCTATTAAAAATGTGAAGCTCTCGCCGATACTTGTGGTTAATCGAAGGGCATTAACTTGTAAACAGTATCAATGACTTGTCTGGCCTGAATGATGTGACCTGTCAATATCAGCGTATCAATGGTGTAAATACCCGCATCAAACGATCGTTTACACTGGTTCGTCGTATTAACTGACTGTGGCTCAATATAAATGTTAAATAAAAGATACCTTTCAATATTCATGCTGATTTTTCTGGTCGCTTGTGGTTCAGCACCCAAGAAAACGCCGGATGAGTTAATTCCAAAGTCATCCGGTATCAGCGATACCCCGACTTACCAGATCGGTCCGGGTGACGAGGTGGAGGTTTCCATCTGGAAAAACCCTGATCTATCGGTTTCTGTCCCGGTCAGACCCGACGGTTATATCTCTGTGCCATTGATCGGTGACGTGCTGGCCAGCGGCAAATATCCCGAAGATGTCGCCACTGAAATCGAGCAGAAACTTTCACAGTTCATACGAAGTCCCAAAGCCTCCGTGATCGTCTCGAAACTCGTCAGCCATGAATTCCTGTCGCGGGTGAGAGTCGTCGGTGCGGTTTCCGACCCTAAATCCATCTCCTACCGGCAGGGTATGACGATTCTGGATCTGGTGCTGGAAGCCGGTGGTGTCAACGAGTTTGCCGAACCGGACATGGCGCAACTTTTCCGCAAGACGGATGAAGGCGTCCAGTCTTATCCGGTGTACCTGGAACAAATACTCAATAAAGGTCGGCTTGAAAGCAATTATTCGCTTGAGCCGGGTGATGTCGTGTCGATACCTGAACGACGATTCTGAATCTAGAAACTGACTGAAGCACTCATGGCAAATATTACACTGGAAGAATGGGTACCTCTGCTGGCGCGCGAAGGCATAAACCGTCGGGGAACTCTGGTTGCGATTTTCGCGTTAACGGCGCTACTCCTGCTGACAGCGGGCTATTTTTGGCAAAAGAAATACCTGTCTACCGTGACGCTGTATATCGATGAGTCGAATATTGTCAGGCCGTTGCTCGAAGGGGCGGCGGTATCTGCGGATACGAAAGACAAAGCCTATATCGCTGCGGAAATTCTCTTCAGTCAGGAAATCATGGAGAAAATCCTCACCGAAGGCGGCTGGGTCAATGATTCCATGTCTCTGCCGGAAAGAGAGCGTATCAAGGAAAAAGTCATCGAAAAGACGACAATCGAGAATATCAACAGTACTTTGTTAAGAATTGCCTTTGAAAATTCCGATCCGCAGATCGCTTATGAGACGACCAAACGCTATGCAGAGTTGTTTCTTGACAAGACGATGCGCTCACAGTCGGAAGAAAGTAACGAGGCCTTCGAGTTCATAGTCACCCAGGTCGAAACCTACCGGAAGAAACTATCCGATTCGGAAAAACGTCTGCAGGATTTCCGCTCCAAGACGACCGATGCGCGCCCGGGTACTGAAGACAATCTGGATGAGCGGATACTTGAGCTTCGCCGCAAGATCGAACAAACCGAACTCGAATATGCCGAGGCCGACTCTCGGGCCAGATCGCTGCATAATGAGCTACAAAAGGTTGCTCTGACCGCGGACAACGTCTATCGGGAAAGTCAGTATCTTGAGCAGATAAGAGAACTGCAAGCCGATATGGATTTGCTGCTGCTCACGTACACTGAAGACTATCCGGATGTCGTTAAGCTGCGCCAGCAAATTGAAGACCTCAACCAACTGGCCGAACGAGAGAAGGTCAAGCGGATCGAGGAAACACAGAAGGCCCATTCTGTCGTTATCGGTAAAGAGACGTTTATAACCAGCAATACATCAATCAATCCGATTTACCAGCAGTTAAGCGGTGAGGCATCCCGGGCGCAGGCTTACGCGGATTCACTGCGATCCCGAATCCAGCAAACCAGGGCCTTGCTGGAAAAGGAGTTGAGTCGCTCCAGTAAGACCACGGAGGTCGAGCGCGAGCTTGCTGAACTTACCCGTGATTATCAGGTGAACCAGGATATCTATCAGGATCTGCTCAGGCGTCGTGAGAGTGCCAGGGTTTCCATGACACTGGACAAGGAACGGCAAGGTGTTCTGTACCGGATTCAAGAGCCTGCTTCGTTTCCCATCCTGCCGGGCGGGGTTCGCTTTCTGCATTTTGCGGCTGCCGGGCTTGTATTGGGTCTTTTGTTCCCGCTTTTGTATCTGATCGGGTTCCTGCAGGTCGATCCGAGAATTCGCCTGGCCTCGACCGTTACCGATGGACTTGAACTGCCTTTACTGGCTGTCGTGCCGCACATGCGTTTGCCGGGTGAGAAAACCAAATGGTACTTGCGCAAAGGCTCACTTGTTTTGGTTGTGATTGTGGTGCTGCTCCTCTACGCGGGTGTTTCCTGGTTAAAGTTTATTCAAGGTTTCTGAGACAATGACAGACAACAGAGCAAGAATGGCTAATATCCTTTCGATCGCCGAAAATGCTGAACGAAAAAAAAACCGGCGAATACGAAAATCAAGGGTCGCCAACCCGGTGGTTTCTGTTGACAGGACCCGAAAAAAACAGGAACTGGCGGAGCCCGGCAGTGAGTCCGAAGTCGGATTCATGGAAGATCCACGCTTATTCTCCGATAAACAGCTTGAGCGGATCGGTGTTGTTCATCCGCGTTCAAAAAACCGGGAGCTTATCGACTCATTCCGGCAGATACGTACCAAGCTGTTTCAGTTAAGACCGGAAGGTAATTTTACCGTACTCGTAACATCGGTCGTACCGGAAGGTGGCGCCAGCTTTGTTTCGCTTAATCTTGCCTCGACGATTACCTTCGACAAGGCCAAGACGTCACTGTTGATCGATGGCAATGCCCATGACCCGGTTTTGCACCGGATTCTGAAAATGATCAAGATCGAACCGCGTTACGGCTTGCTGGAATATCTGGCGAATCCGGAGATCGGCATCGAAAATATCGTCAGTCCGTCCGGTATTCCACGTATGCGGATCGTGCCGATCGGCAAGCGGGAGGACGGTGATACGGAATACCTCACCTCCAAAAAGATGACCCGTTTTCTGCAGGAGATCAAGCAACGCTACGACAATCGTTTTATCGTTATTGACGGACCTTGTATTACCACCTCGGCTGATGCCCGGGTACTGGCCGACCTGTCAGATTTTATAGTACTTGTGGCACCTTATGGCGGTGTTACCTCAAGCCAGATCGACGGTGTTGTCGATGAAATTGATGAGCGTAAACTGGCCGGAATTGTTATAAACAATGAACCTCTGGCCAGCGTCTGACTGGTCTGACGATGAAGCTGCGGACCCTTACAATCGCTGGTATATCCGGCCTTTTCGTATATGGCGGATCAGCCCAGGGCGGAATGATCGGCTACGATGCCGAATACAGGGCCGACTATACGGATAATGCTTTTCAAAGTCAGAGTAACGAAAACAAAGTCGATGAGTTGACCCATAACTACCGGCTCAGTTTTTTTGGCAACCTGACCGGCTCCCGTTCCAAGTCTGACTTTATCGCGACAATGGAATATCGCGACTACCAGGACGACACCTCCAGCGACAAGGCGCTTAGCAGTTTTCTTGGCAGCAGCGAAATTGCGCTGACCTCCAGAACATTGAGCTGGTATGTTGCCGACGCTCTTGGTTATTTTGATTCCGACCCCAATCTGAGATTCAATACCCGTGACCAGGAAAGGGTCAATTATTTTGTCACCGGACCCAAGGTGCTGTATTCGATCGCGGCGGACAAGGATGTCGGTGGAAAACTGTTTTATACGAATCACAATCGTGATGGTCGTGACCTGGATTACGACAAACTCAACCTTGATATGTTCTGGGACCAATACCTCAACATCCGGGATAACTGGGGGGTAAGCCTGGAGCACACACTGATGCTCTATCCGGATGAAGCCGATCGCGGTGATTATACGATTACCGACCTCAATACTTATTTTACGCGCAAGACCCAGGCTAATATTTACAGTTTTACCGTCGGGGTTTCGTATTTACAAACCGAAGATGAAAAAGACGATACCTCGGCGAATTTCGATGTGAGTCTGGATCATCTCTTTACGCGCCGAACAGGTTTATTGCTTGAGGCGGGTTACAACCTGAGTGACGAATCGGTTCTGCAGGATACGCAGCTGACGCAAACTGGACAGTTTGAAGCGACTGACGAGAGCGGCTTGTTTTATGAGTCCAGGCTGGGTGCGAAATATTATTACAAGGGTGTGCGAAGTGATTTCGATTTCGGCGGTGAGGCACGCGAGCTGGAGTATGTCGACGGTCCACAACAATCCGCCCTTCTGCAAAACGATCACTATACCTACAGCCTTTATACCAACTACAAGCGTTTTGTCGGCCGCTCACTGGATGTAGGGATAGGTTTGGAAGCCGGGCACAAGGATTACATTGACAGTGAGTTCGAGGACACCTTGTACACCACGACCTTGACCATGGATTACGTCATGAGTCGTAGCCTGGATCTTGAAACCAAAGTGGAATATTTCCAGGGAGAGGGGAACTTACCCTCGGCTGACGGGTCGACCGGTGACAGAAGCTATGATGAGTATCTTATCTCTGTCGGCTTGCACTGGGACCCGTACAAATCCAGGCGTAGTCGAAACGAGATCGATGCTTTCGATCTTAGCGTGATCAATTGACGTTGTGATGAATATGATGAATAGGGCTCTGCTAAGTCATGATCATTCATCCAGCAATGAATCTGCTATTACAGATGTCGTGGTGCCCTTGAAACCAGTTTTATTCGTGGTCGACAGCTATTTTCCCGCCATGGCTGGAGCTGAACGTCAGGCTCTGGTACTGGCCCGGGCGCTCAGAGAGCGTGGTCTGAAGGTGGAGTTTGTCGTCCCGTTTCTGGAGCGCTGGCTGCCGCTGGAAGATGAGGTGGAAGGTTTTAAAATTCACCGTATTGATTATCCGAGAATAAAATTCCTTGGCGCAACTCTGTTGATGTTTAACTTTTCACGTTACATGATGCAGCATCGACATGAATACAGTTATGTTCACGTGCACATTACCAAGTTGTTGGCTGCCTGTCTTGGTCTGCTGAAGCCGTGGCTTGGATTGAAAGTGATTACCAAGGTTTCAGGGCACGCCGAGTTTACCGGCGGCGTTCTGGATAAAAGTAAAAAATACAACCCTGTGTATAGGTTGCTTGGGCACTATATACACAAACTGGATTATATTCATGCGATTTCGGACTATACCCGCGAGGTGCTGATTGACAGCGGGTTTGATGAGCAGCAGATTTTGCAGATTCCGAATGCCGTTGAAATTGCCAGATTCCAGAATATTGTGCACCCCGAGAAAGATGACAAACAGACTATCCGCATTGGATTTTGCGGTAGAGTCGAGAAGGTCAAAGGACTCGATGTTTTGATGGCGGCTTGTCATAAACTTGATCCGGCTATTCGTGAGAGGATCACGATCGTCATTGCCGGCAATGGTCGTTACCTTCAACAACTGAAAGAGCTGGTCGAGCAGTTGGGACTCAACGATAACACGGAGTTTCTTGGTGTCATTGATAATGTGCCGGAATTTTTGGGAGGACTGGATATCTACGTACAGCCGTCATGGGCGGAAGGCCTGTCAAACTCACTGCTTGAAGCGATGAGTGCTTCATTACCGGTGGTTGCGTCACGTATCAGTGGTAATACGGATTTGGTTGAGGACGGTAAAACCGGCTATTTGTTCGATAAGGGTGACAGTCTTCAACTTGCCGAAAAGCTCGATCTCTTGATCAGCGACCCGGCAAAGCGCGCCAGTATGGGCAGTCAGGCGAAGGATAAAATTGTTGGCGGATACAGTACAGAGTCTGTCAGTCAACGCTTGTTCGAGTTGTATTGTCGTGTCTAAGTCGAATATAGAAGACGTCTATCTGACGATCAGCATCGATACCGAATGCGACCATGATCCCAACTGGGTCCGCTCCGATCCGCTGACCTTTCATTCGATCACGGATGGCATGCCGAACCGGCTCCAGCCATTGTTTATGGATGTGGGCGCGATACCGACTTATTTACTGACCGTTGAAGTACTGGAAGATGACGAATCAGTGGCAGCGCTCAAATCACTAAAGGGTGATTACGAATACGGTACCCATTTGCACGCCGCATTTATCGAGCCGGAAAAGAAACACTACGATTATGCAGGCGTCGATAGCCCGGATTTTCAGTGCGCCTACAGTGAAGACGTAGAGTTTAAAAAACTCGAGAATCTGACCGCCTTGTTCCGCGAAAAGCTTGCCATGAACCCGACCAGTTTCCGGGCCGGGCGTTATGGCGCCGGCGTTAATACGATCGATGCGCTGCAAAATCTTGGCTACAAGGTTGACACCAGTGTAACACCGCATATCCGCTGGACAGAGCCTAATGGCGAAGTCGATTTCCGCCGAGCGCCGGAACAACCCTATATTCCTTCCAACAAGGATCTTGCTCTGGTCTCGGAGAATCCGTCCAGAGAGGCACTGCTGGAAGTCCCAGTTACCGTCAAGAGCCGGTTGATTCGCCGGCACCCTCGCTGGTTCAGGCCCTGGTTTTCCGATGTCGAGCAGATGAAAAACATCTTTAATTATCATCTGCGTAAATATGCAAAACGCAAGGCTGTTTCGATAAACATGATGTTCCATTCCATGGAAGTCATCGAAAAAGCGTCACCTTATCCTCAGACATCTGATGACGTGAAACGTTATCTGGACGATACCCATGAGATACTGACCTGGTGTGCAGGGCAGGGCGTCCATTTCGTAGGCTTATCCGAACTGCATGGAAAGTTCAGCTAGAACCGGTTCTAGGGTGCGGGGATATGTCCAGCAATATACTCACACACATCAGAAATTACACCTCAGCGGGGCTGCTTGCCGCTGTGGGCGGGATACTTTCGTTTCCGATTCTGACCCGCAATCTGTCGGTTGAAGATTATGGTTTGCTGGGCCTGGTCACATCCAGTATTGCCGTTGCGGTCGCGCTTGGCAAACTCGGTATACAGCATTCGATCATCCGCTTTTTCGCACAGCTGGACAATAACAACAACCCGCGTTGGTCCGTTAAGGAACTTTATTCCACAGCACTGATAGCAATGCTGTTACTGTCAGCCCTGTTGAGCGTGATTTGGCTGATTACCGGCACGGTGATTCTGCCGCGTTACATGAGCAGTGAAAAAATCCCGCAGCTGTTTTTCCTTGCTACCGGGGTTGTCTTTTTAAGACTGCTCGGCAGTGGAATTATTAATTTCCTGAGAGCTCAGCAGGCCAGCAAGGTAGTCAGTGTTTCGCAGGTTTTACACAAATACCTGCACCTTGGATTAATCATACTGGCCCTGTTATCAGGCAATCTCAGTGCCGCTGTTGTCATAGTGTTTCTGCTGGTTGCTGAATTGGCGATGGTTGTGTATGTCGGTAAAGCTTTGTGGCCTCGCCTGTCGATGGATCGGCGCTCTTTCTCACCAGCCCTGTTGAAGTCGCTGGTCATTTTTGGCTTGCCCCTGATGGCCTACGAATCATTATCGCTGGTGTTGAGGCTCAGCGATCGCTATGTTATCGAGGCCTTGCTCGACGTTAATGCGCTGGGGCAGTATTCAGCCTCCTATAATCTGACGTCTTACCTGGACATGATTATCATCTCAGGCATGGTGCAGGCAATACGGCCCATGTACACGCATATCTGGGAGTCAGAGAGTAAACTTTCCACGCAGAACTTTCTTGAGCGCGGATTTCGGCTTTACACGATTATCGGAATCCCGTTGATTTTGGCTTTCTCTCTGGTTGCACCGGATCTGCTAATTCTTCTGTCCGGCGAAAAATACCATGCCGGTACGGTCATTATTCCCTATGTCGCGTTGAGTTTTTTTCTTGAAGGTGCTGTTCTTTTTCTCGGGGCAGGCCTGCACATTGGTAAAAATACCAGCGTGTTTTTACAGTGGGCCTTGTTGGCCGCGGTTTTGAATATCGGACTGAATATTCTTCTGGTCCCGTATTTTGGCCTGGTCGGCGCTGCCTTGATGACTATCTTTTCCTATCTGGTTTTTCTGGCCGGAGTTACTCGGCAATCATTCAAGACCCTGGATTTTCCGGTCGATCTGTCGCGGATTTTTCTGATTCCCTTATTGGCGTTTCTGGCTTATCTGTTCCTTTCCCGTATCGATATGGATAACAGGCTTCTGTCGATGTTGTTCAAGGGCAGTCTGGCGACCATGATTTATGCGAGCCTGTTATTCCTGCTGGATGTAGATATACGTGATTATATTGGTCAGCGGATAAGAAAGCTTCGTTCGGGGGATGCGGTCTGATGAATACCTTATTCGTCATTTCCGTGCTTTTTTGCGTGTATACCTACGCGCTCTACCCGCTATTGATCTGGTGGCTGGCCCGCACCAAAGAGAACCCCCGTATCACGCTCGAATCCGTGCGTGACTGGCCTGCGGTGAGTGTCGTGATCGCTGTGCATAATGAAGAAGCGAATATCCGCGAAAAACTTGCAAACCTCAGGGAGCTGGATTATCCGAAACCGCTGGAGTTTGTGATCGTTTCAGACGGGTCCACCGATGGAAGTAATGCTTTTCTCGAATCACAGAGTGATATTTCCTTCTTCAGCTATCCGGAAGCACGCGGTAAACCGACGGCGTTGAATGTCGGCGTTGCCCAGGCAAAAGGTGAGATCCTGGTCTATATGGATGCCCGCCAGCGGGTCTCCAAAAACGCCGTGCTGGAGCTGGTCAAATACTTCCGTTTACAGGAGGTGGGCGCCGTCAGCGGCGAGCTGGTGATGACCGATGGCGATGGCGGAGAGTCGGAAAGCATCGGTCTTTACTGGCGTTACGAAAAATGGATTCGTGAAGCGGAAAGCCGGTTTTTTTCAACGGCCGGCGCCACCGGCGCCCTGTATGCAGCGCGGCGCGCAGATTTTCGTGAGCTTGAAGCCGATACCCTGCTGGATGATTTTGAAACACCTGTCGTTACCTTGAGACAGGGCAAGCGTACCCTGTTCGAACCGAAGGCGGTGGCTTACGACAAACCGTCGGCGACATCGCAGGACGAGTTCCGCCGAAAATCCCGTACCCTCGCCGGTAACTATCAATCCTTTCTGCGCAACCTCTGGTTGTTCAATCCGGCGAAAAATCCGATCTTCCTGCAGTTCCTGTCGCATAAGGTTTTCCGTCTGCTGGTGCCTTACGCGATGTTGATTGCGTTAGTCAGCAGTGGCTTGTCCAATACCCCGTGGGTCAAGTTTTTTTATTATCTGCAGCTGGCGTTTTATCTGTTCGGCTTTGTCGCTATCGTGTCCAAGCGTTTTTCGCAATTCAGGCTGGCAAATTTTATAAAGGTTTTTTTGCAAATGAATTACGCAGCGGTTTACGGACTCGTGAGTTTTATGCGGAATAAAAGTTCGGTACGGTGGAAGTCGTCATGAAAACGATTGTCCTGATGTATCATGGTTTGTTTGAAGACCAGCGGGATCTGGAGAAGTCGATCAGCCAGGAAGATCGACCGTACGCGGTGTTACGAGAAAATTTCCGCCGCCAGTTATCTTTGATCAAGCAGGCCCAGGCCAACAATCCCGACACGCAGATCGTTCTTACCTTCGACGACGGTCATATCAGCAACTTCTCGATGGCGCTGCCGGATCTGCAGGCTGCCGGGCTTGGCGCCTGGTTTTTCATTACCACGGATTTCATGCGCGCCAGGGAACATTTCTGCCGACCGGAACATCTTGCCGCGATGCATGAAGCAGGAATGATCATCGGTTCGCATGGCGTCAGCCACAGCTTTCTCGACCGGGATCTGGCCGAGCAGGCCTTGCGCCGGGAGTTCAGCGACTCCAGGCTTGCGCTGGAAGCGGCGATCTCATCGCCGGTCAGTTCAATATCCTTTCCCGGAGGCCGCTATTCTGAAGATAGCGTAAAACTGGCGCGTGACTGCGGATACCGGCATTTGTTCGGCTCCCGGGTCGGTGTCAACAAGGCTCTCGAGGATAAAGGCCGCGAGCCGATACGCCGTGTTGCGATCAGAAAATCCACCAGTGATACGGAGTTTCAGAAAATAATCTCCGCAGACATGGCGTACTATTCAACGATTGCCGCCAAACAATCGCTGAAAAGCGGCTTGAGAAAACTACTCGGAAACAGGCTATACCATGGTCTCTACAAATCAGTCGCTGGTTAAAACTGACGACGCACTGCTTCCGGCAGTCCGGCGCAGTAAAAAGACACGGGAAGGTCGCGCGCGTAGCCGACAAAAGAAACGCCCGTTCAAGGTGACCGATACCTCCTTTCCGCCATTCAAGACCTGGCACGGCGTATTGATTTTTATCGCCATTCCGGTCGGCATGTTATTGCTCGCCAAACTGCTTGGCACGCATGTACCTAGACCGATGTTGTATGGCGTTGCCTCGGTCATGGGTTTCTATCTGGTTTTGAGATCGTTTTACAGCGTCGAATTGGTGCTTGCGGTAGCTATTATTTATCTGCCGTTTTCCAAGACGTTCGTGATTCCTATCGCGCCCGGTTTGAATGGCACCAATGTGTTTCTGGTTCTTGTGTTACTGGCGGGGTTCTTCCAGGCGCAAAGAAATCGCACATCGCTTGTTCAGATGCTTCCCGGTTCCAAGGTGGTGTTTGGGTTTGCGGCTCTAAGTGCTTTTTCAGCCGTGACCCTGACTTTGAGGCCAGGTGGTTTCGATTATTTTCTGGATGATATCTGGGCGATTTACAAGGCCTGGCTTGATCAGTTCATTCTCTACTTTGTCGCCTTGAGCGTTATTCGCGACCGTGATGTTGCCAAGCGCGTAGTGCTTTATGTGGCAATAGGTTCAATGCTGGTCGCGCTCTACAGTGTTCAGGAAATGTTCGAGAAGATGGGGGTATCGAATATCGACAAGGCCCGGGTCGGTGGGCCGCATATGCAGCCGAACAACTTCGGTGGGTTTGTCGCCTATACCATGATCCCGATCATCGCCTTGTTCGTCGTCTATATCAACAGAATCAAGGCGTGGCTGATAACGCCTTATTTACTGCTTGCGCTGAAACTGCTGATTACCTCATTCTCGCGCGGCGCATACCTGGCGATGGCACTGAGCGGGTTGCTGACGGGCTATCTGCGGGGCAAATCCTTTGTGTTTTTCTGGCTGTCGCTGGGTCTCGTGGTGATGCTGATGTTCCCGAGTCTGATACCGGAATCGATCGTTGCTCGTATGAGCAGCACCGAGAAGGCAGTATCGACGACCGACCAACAGCTCGATAAAAGCTCCCAGACTCGACTGATCATGTGGGAGGCCGCCATCGAAATGACCGGCGAAAACCCCATCTTCGGCAAGGGTTTCAAGGCGTTTCCCTTATTGAAATCCCAGTATACTGACTCGAATGTGGTCGAGAGCGATCCGCACAGCATGTATTTTTACATCAGCTCGCAGATGGGCATTCCGGCCCTGGTGTTTTTTCTGCTGATGTTAATGAACCTCTTCGAGATGGGGCGAAAGTTGTCGCGCAAGACCGATGACAAATTCGTTCGGGCGGTCGGCATCGGTGGTGCGGGTGTAGCCGCCAGTATGGCGATTATCAATATTTTCGGCTCACGTTTTGTGAATATCGATTTCACCTGTTATTTCATGGTGTTCTATGTCGTCGTGCAGTTCTTTTTCAAGGAAATGCTGGATAAGGAAAGCGAAGAGAAAAAGAACAGAAAAAAACGTCGCCGGTTTCCCAAACCCGTTTACCAAGAACCCGAGGTAACCTAGGTGGCGGATCTTGTCGTGCATATGATTGACCGTCTGCCGCCGGATGGTGCCGAACGATTGATTGCCGAGGTGTTGAAAAATCGCTCCGCCCGATATGATTTCCAGGTCCTGTGTCTGGTCGAAGGCGGGTTGCTGGTCGATGAAATAGAAAAAAGCGGTGTGCCCGTAACCGTTCTGGGGCGGCGTAACGGCCACGATTTGCAGCATGCACGCCGGCTTTATCACTGGCTTCGCGAAAACAAACCGAAAGTTGTCCATACGCATCTTTTCACCGCCGATGCCTGGGGCCGGACCTTTGCCTGGCTGGCGCGGGTGCCGGGAATTTTTTCCACGGTTCACAGTACCAACGCCTGGAAGTCCGGCTTGCATGTCACGGTTGACCGTCTGCTGGCGTATTTTTCGGATGCGGTCATCGCCTGCACAGAGGAAGTAAAAACCACCATCGCCAGGCAGGGCATTCCTGAAAAAAAACTGGTGACGATTTTCAACGGCGTTGATTTGCAACGCATCGAGTCGGCGTCTGTCGTCGATGTTCGCAGCGAATTTTCGCTCGCCGGGGATATGCCCGTGTTTGCGCTGGTTGGCCGTTTGCACGAGGCCAAGGGGCATATGGACCTGATTCCGGAACTGCAGACGCTTGCCGAGCAGGGCTACCGGTTTGCGTGTCTGTTCGTTGGTGAAGGCGAACTCGAGACTAGCCTGAAGCAGGAAGTGCAAGCCCGAGGTCTTGAAGAATACGTGGTGTTCACCGGTTTTCGTCAGGATGTCATCGGCATCCTCAAGGCCGTGGACTTTCTTGTCATGCCATCGCGCTGGGAGGGTTTACCGATCAGTCTGCTGGAGAGCATGGCTTGCGGTACACCGGTTATCGCCAGCCGCGTTGGCGGTATACCCGATGTTATCCAGCATGGTGAAGACGGATTTTTAGTCGGGCAGGGTGATGGCGAGGCCTTGCGTGAAGCCATAGTTACCCTGCTTGAAGACAAGCCCTTACGGGACAGCCTTGGCGCCGCGGGCAAACGCAAAATCTCTGAGCATTATAGTGCGGCATCGGTTGCACAGGCCTATGAAGCTCTGTACGACAAGGTGGTTTAGACGATGGGACTTTCATTCAGGGAGCTGTTACCAGTCTTCGCACGGCCTTTTGCTCGGCTCTGGTATGCCTTGAACCCGGGGGCGCGGATTCTGATGTATCACCGTGTCAGCGATCGCGACGATTACGATCAGCTGACCGTCAGTCCGGACAATTTTGAAGAGCAAATACGCTGGTTGAATGAGAACCGGAGGCTGCTGAGTTTGCCGGATTTGATCAGCGCCATACAAAACGGTTCGGCGGCTAAAAACAGTGTGGCGATTACCTTCGATGATGGCTATCTGGACAATCTGGAAAACGCCCTGCCGATACTGGAGAAATACCAGGTGCCGGCGACGATCTATGTCACCAGTGATTTTGCCGCGCAAAAAATCAGTCACCCGCGCTACAGGTCCGACAGCAAGCGTCTGCATCTCAACTGGCAGGAAGTACGCAGCCTGGCGCAACATCCGTTGATCAGGATCGGCTCCCACACGAAGACTCATCCGATGTTGTCGCAGGTGCCGCTGGAGCAGGTTACTGCCGAGATTCGTGACAGTAAGGCCGATATTGAACAAATGACCGGTGTTGAGGTAAGTGACTTTTGTTACCCGTCCGGCAACTTTACCGAACGCGAAGAACGTATCGTCAGGGAATCCGGCTATACCAATGCCGTTACCGTCAAACCCGGTATCAATAACCGTAAGACCGGTCTGTTTGCCTTGAAGCGCACCGAGATAACCGACCGTGATTCGCTGGATATACTTGAACAAAAACTCGACGGCGCATTTGATATTTTCCATTGGCTGCTGGACGTCAAACGGGAAATGAATTTTTCCCGGCAGCGCGAACGGAAAAAGGCGGAAATTCTATGAAAATACTTTATCTGATGACTGAGCCGTTTGGTTACGGTGGCGTACAATCCGACTTGCTGGCCTTGAGCGAAGACCTGTCGGAAAAAGGTCACGATGTACTGGTCGCCACTTCCGAAGGTGAGTTGCTTGAAGAGCTGAAATCCAAGGGTGCCACCTTTATGGATATAGATTTTCATTTCTCCTCGCCGCTCAAGTTTTTTAAATCGGCCATGGCGCTGCGCAAATCGATCCGCGAAAACGGAGTTGAACTGCTTGCACCGCAATCGGTTCGCACAACCCTGGTAGCTTTTTTCGCCCTGCGTCTGCTGCCTTTTTCCTATCGGGTGAAAAAAAACGGCAAGCGATGCCCCATCGTCACGACGATTCACAATATCCATAATCCCGTGCACTTTAAATACGCCGGCTACATACTGAACCGTTGCGCCGATTACGTGATCTTCGAGTCCCATTATGAACGGAATCGTCTGCTTGCCAGCGGCCTGCCGGCGGAAAAGTCCGAAGTCGTGCACAGCGGCATCGACACGGATAAGTTTGCGCCGATCGATGTGAATCAGACCTTGCTGGAAAGTTATGGCCTGGATAAATCCGTCAACAAAATTTTCGGTATCGTCGCACGATTGTCCGAGGAAAAAGGCCACCAGTATCTCTTGCAGGCGTTCAGGAAAGTTCTGGAGCAGGAGCCGCATGCACGCTTGATGGTGGTCGGCGATGGTCCTCTGAAGGAGGAGCTGTTGGCTCAACGCGCTGAATTACAGCTCGAGAACGAGGTCATCTTTACCGGCGCGCAGCGGAACATTCCGGATTATCTGTCGATCTTCGATGTCTTCGTGCTGTCCTCGACACGCGAATCCTTTCCGCTTGCCGCGCGTGAAGCCATGGCCGCTGGTAAACCGGTCATCGCGCCGCGTATCGGCGGCTGTCCGGAAGTGGTCGACGAAAACAATACCGGCTATCTGTTCAAGTCCGCCGATGTTGACGATCTGAGTCGTCAGATGCTGGCCATTCTCGCCGACGAAAAATACAAGCAGTTCGGCATCAAATCCCGTCAGCGCGTGGTCGAGCTGTTTTCGCGCAAGCAATGGATTGTCGGCGACGAGCGGGTGTATCTCGGTTTTAATTAGGCCGCCGCCACTTTATCTTGCCCGACGAAATACATCCAGAAGGTTTGACGCCGCGGTTCTGACCGGCAGCCGGCCTTCCATTACGTCACGTTCGGCGTTTTTGATCAGAGCCTGGGTCTGCGGATCGTTTTTTATCGCCGCGAACAATTCATGTTCGACGATCGACCACATCCAGGTCAGTTGTTGTTGCTGACGCCGTTGTTGGAATTCACCGGTTTTTTCCAGCGTTTTGTGAAAATCTCCGATTAGCTGCCAGATATTATCGAGGCCACTGCCCTCCAGTGCGCTGCAAACGGCGACCGGTGGCGACCAGTTCGGTGATTGCGGCGTGACGATCCTTAGGGCGCGGGTGTATTCCTGAGCAGCGATTCTGGCTTTGTTGACATGCGTACCGTCGGCCTTGTTGATGACGATCATATCTGCGATTTCCAGGATACCTTTCTTGAGTCCCTGCAATTCATCGCCGGCGCCCGGCAACATCAGCACCAGAAAAAAGTCCACCATACCGGCGACCGTGGTTTCCGATTGACCGACTCCGACGGTTTCAACCAACACCAGATCGAAACCGGCCGCTTCGCAAAGGATAATGCTTTCACGCGTTCTTCGTGCCACGCCGCCGAGTGTGCCGGCGGTCGGCGAGGGGCGAATAAAGGCGTTTTCATGAACCCCGAGCTCGGTCATACGCGTCTTGTCACCGAGAATGCTGCCACCGGTGCGGCTGCTGCTGGGGTCGACCGCGAGTACCGCCAGCTTGTGCCGATCGTTGCAGAGCCGGGTGCCGAAAGCCTCGATAAAGGTGCTTTTGCCAACCCCAGGTACGCCGGATATGCCAAGCCGAAGCGACTTTCCGGCGTGGGGCAGGAGTTGTCTGAGTACTTCCTGACCAAGCTCTTCGTGAGCGGGATTTGACGATTCGATCAGGGTGATTGCACGGGCCAGCGCACTGCGTTGGCCTGACAACACGCCGTCGACATAGTCCGCGACCGACAGCGCGGGTCGTCTGGCGATAGGGCGTTCAGTCATAACCCAGTGCAATATTGAGTTTTTTTATCAGATCGCCTGCCGCGTCACTGATCAC
>JAGRHW010000330.1 GCA_020444765.1 Gammaproteobacteria bacterium
GCAGCGTTTCCGCCCATTGCAGATCGAACAGCCTGGCCGGCAGCTCGCCATCGCTCAGCCATTGGCGGTCCAGCGCCACGCCGTCGAGGCGTCTGGCGACTTCAGCCTCGAAGGCCTGGCTGAAATCGTCGAGCCGCGACTCGCTCAGCGACAGACCGGCCGCCATCGCATGGCCGCCGAATTTTTCCACCAGCCCGGGGTTGGCGCTCGCCACCGAATCCAGTGCATCACGCAAATGCACGCCGTTTATCGAACGCCCGGAGCCCTTCAGTTGACCGTCGCCATCGCTGGCAAAGACGATCACCGGGCGATGAATCCGGTCCTTGATACGGCTGGCAAGAATGCCGACCACGCCGGGATGCCAGTGCGGCTCGTACAGACACAGCGCGGCCGGCGGCTGCTCATCCGGCCTCAGCGATTGGGCGGCCAGCAGCACGTCGGCCTCCTCGCGCATATCGTTTTCGATCGCGCGGCGTTCCTGATTAAGCGTATCGAGTTTTTGTGCATAAGCCAGGGCCTGATCCGGGTCGTCACACAGCAGGCACTCGACGCCGATCGTCATATCGCTGAGCCGGCCCGCGGCGTTCAGGCGCGGCCCCAGCCCGAAACCGATATCGCTGGCGCAGATGGCGAGCCGCGACCTTCCCGCCACCTGCAGCAGCGCGCGGATGCCCTCGCGGGTCTGGTCGGCGCGAATCCGCCGCAAGCCCTGCTCGACCAGTACGCGATTGATCGCATCGAGACTGACCACATCGGCAACCGTGCCGAGCGCGACCAGATCCAGCAGCGTGGCAAGATTCGGCACCGCAATCGCCTGTCGCTCGAACCAGCCGCTCGCCTGCAGCGCTTTACGCAAGGCCAGCATGACATAGAAAATCACCCCGACGCCGGCCAGATTACCGCATCCGGACTGATCCTCCGGCAGATTCGGATTGACGATCGCATCGGCCAGCGGCAACTGTGTCGGCGGCAGATGATGATCGGTCACCAGCACACGGATACCGAGTTCCCGCGCCTTGTCGACGCCAGCCACCGAAGCGATGCCGTTATCGACGGTGATCAGCAGATCCGGCGAACGGGACTGCGCCAGAGTAACGATTTCCGGCGACAGGCCGTAACCGTAATCAAAGCGGTTCGGCAGCAGATAATCGACGTTTTCGGCGCCAAGCGCCCGGAGCGCGATGACCGCCAGCGCGGTACTGGTGGCGCCATCGGCATCGTAGTCGCCAATGATCAGAATGCGCTGCCGTTGATTCAGACAGTCGACCAGCAAATCGACCGCTTCGCGCATCCCGGCCAGTGATTGCGGTGCCGGCAGAGATTTCAGCGCAAAAGCCATTTCGTCAGCCGAGCGTACCCCGCGCGCGCCGAGAATTCGCGCCAGCCAGGGGTCCTGGTGCAGACCGGCGCCGCTTTCAGCATCGGTTTTACGGCGAATGATGCGCGCGCTCGTCATGCGCCGAGCGGATTGACGGTCTGGGAGGAAAGAAATTTTTGCAACGGTTTGTCTCGCCTGAAAAAACGCAACAGGCCGGGCCGGCCGATGGTGAATTCACGACCATTGCCGGCATTTAAAACAATCCGCTCGATATTGCCGGCCTGCAGTTGCTGCCAGGCTGGCGCAAAGACGCTCGCTTCGAGCTGGCTTATCCAGTCCCGCCACCGGCCGGCATCGTCGTATAAAACCGCGTCCTGGCCGGCAATATCGACAAGTATGATCGTTTGCCGCATTTGATTCAGCGTTGAGAACTCCGCCAGCGTCTGGTGTTGAGTGGCGGAGTCTTGCGCCACCGCGCGCGAAAACGCGTCGTCGGCGAACAGTGTCGACATCGGTCGGCTCTTTTGCGCAGTCGGCGGGTCGCCGCCCCAGAACCACAAGGCATTGACCGGCAACTGCCCCTGCCCGGCCCGCGTCTGATTGACGGGCTGGGTGAACAACAGCATCTGGATTTCCGTGGTCAGGCGGCGCCAGTCGGCGAGCTTTGGTCCTTCCGGCAGAAAATTCGCGACATTTCGTCCGACCAGATTTTTTACCGGCAGGGTTCGCAGGGCGGCGGCGTCCATACCGCTCAGATACCAGCGATTCGCGCTGCCCTTGCGGAATACCAGCCCGTCCCCGCTGAAGGTGTCGTTCAGGGCGCCGAGCAATTGATCCGCCTCGGCCTCGCTCAGGTTCAAGCGGCTGGCGTCCATCAGCCGCGCATCACTTTTATCGGCCAGCAAATGCACCGGATCGGCACACAGGAGATGCGCTGGCACAGCCTCGTCGAAATCCAACTGCCAGCAAAGTTGCGCGGCCGGCACCGAAAAGATATCCGGCATCGTATAGCCGGCGTGGCGCAGAACGCTTTGCTCCGCGCAGCGGTCAGCGACGGCCGACTCCCTGGCCCCGGACAACAACTGCTCGAGCGCCGGCAGGCGCAGACCGTCGATAATTTCCGGCGCCACGGTAAGCAGTTCCGGTAAGATCAGCGTCCATTGATTCAAGTGTTTAATACCCGGGGCATAATGCGGCGCAGGCTAACCCAGATCACACAATGTGTACAGCCCGGAGAAATAATCTGAACCTTGAGGAAATTTTTGCTCTAAGAGCCTGTCTGGAATGTTTAGCGTCGACGGCGGACTGGTTGGTAGCGGCACTGGATCCCCGACTAAAGCATTCGGGGATGACGGCTTGGTGGGTTTCGGGGATGACGAAGCGGTTGCATTAAGGCGCCGAACCGCCACCGTCATTCCCGCGCAGGCGGGAATCCAGCTGCGGACCGGCCGACGGCGACGCTGGTTCCCCGACTAAGGCATTCGGGGATGACGAAATGGTTGAATGAAAGTGCCGAACCACCGCCGTCATTCCCGCGCAGGCGGGAATCCTGCTGCAGACTGGGGCAGACGGCGACGCTGGATCCCCGACTAAGGCACTCGGGGACGACGTTTCCCCTGATAAAGGAATCACATGAAAAATAAAAAACTTATCGTCTTGCTGTCGATCGTCCTTCTGGCGGGATTGTTTTTCGCTTTCGGCGGCCATCATTTTCTGACGCTGGACAATCTCAAGCAGCAGCAGGCCGGTCTCGACGCTTATTACCAGGCCAATCCGCTCGGCACGCTCGGCCTGTTTTTCATTCTGTATGTCGCGGTTACCGCACTCAGCCTGCCGGGCGCGGCGATCATGACACTGGCGGCCGGTGCGCTGTTTGGCCTGCTGACCGGTACTGTTTTTGTTTCCTTTGCCTCGACAATCGGCGCCACGCTTGCGTTTCTCGCCTCGCGCTATCTGTTCCGCGGCAGCGTCGAGGAAAAGTTTTCCGACAAACTCGAAACGATTAACCGGGGGCTTGAAAAAGACGGCGCGTTTTATCTCTTTACCCTGCGACTGATTCCGGTGTTTCCGTTTTTTCTGATCAATCTGGTGATGGGCCTGACCAAAATGAAGGTCGGCGTGTTTTATCTGGTCAGCCAGATCGGCATGCTGGCCGGCACACTGGTTTATGTCAACGCCGGCACCCAGCTCGGACAAATCGAATCGCTTGGCGATATTCTTTCACCGGGTTTGTTGCTGTCGTTCGCCCTGCTCGGAATCTTTCCGCTGGTCGCCAACAAAATCGTTCAGGCAATCCGGCGGCGCAAGGTCTACGCGGGTTTTGCCAGGCCCGCTGAATTTGACGCCAATCTGGTCGTGATCGGCGCCGGTTCCGGCGGTCTGGTCAGCGCCTATATCGCGGCGGCGGTCAAGGCCAAGGTGATTCTGATCGAAAAACACAAGATGGGCGGCGATTGCCTCAACACCGGTTGCGTGCCGTCCAAGGCCTTGATCAAATCCGCGAGCGTCGCCCAGACGGTTCGTCAGTCCGGGCAGTTCGGCGTCGGGGCCACGCTTGAGCAGATCGACTTCGCGGCGGCGATGGCGCGTGTTCACCGGGTCATAGAAAAAATCGAACCGCACGATTCGGTGGAACGCTACCGCTCGCTAGGCGTGGACTGTATTCAGGGCGAAGCGTTTATCCGCTCGCCGTGGGCTGTCGAGGTCAACGGCCGGACCATTCATACCCGCAACATCATCGTCGCCAGCGGCGCGCGACCGTTCGTGCCGCCGATCGACGGGCTGCAGGACGGTGACTATCTGACCTCCGACACGCTCTGGCAGTTGACCGAAAAACCCGCGGCCCTGGTGGTGCTCGGCGGCGGGCCGATCGGCTGCGAATTATCCCAGGCGTTTGCGCGACTCGGCGTCAAGGTCACGCAGGTGGAGATGATGGACCGGCTGCTGGTCCGGGAA
>JAGRHW010000331.1 GCA_020444765.1 Gammaproteobacteria bacterium
ACACCAACGCTTATGACGAGGCCATCACCACACCGACCGACGAGTCCGTGCGGCGCGCGCTTGCCATACAATTGATCATCAATAACGAATGGGGATTGAGTAACAATGAAAACCCCAATCAGGGCAGTTTTATTATCGAAGAACTGACCGATCTGGTCGAGGAAGCGGTGCTGCGCGAATTTGAAAACATCTCGGAGCGCGGCGGCGTTCTCGGGGCCATGGAAACCGGCTACCAGCGTGGCAAGATTCAGGAAGAATCCCTGTTCTATGAGCACAAAAAACACGACGGCTCGCTGCCGCTCATCGGTGTCAATACATTCCTGAATCCGAATCCCTCACGGGATGAATTCAAGATCGAACTCGCCCGTTCCACCGATGAGGAAAAACAAAGCCAGCTAAAACGCCTTGGCCAGTTTCATGCGAACAACAAGGATCACGCCGCTGAAGCAATCGAGCGTGTCAAACAAGCGGCAATCGACAACGAGAATATTTTTTCGGAGCTGGTCCGCGCCGTGCAGTACTGCTCACTGGGACAGTTGACGGATGCGCTGTTCGAAGTTGGCGGGAAATACCGGCGGAATATGTAGTTTTAATACAAGCCCGTCAATACTGGCGACAAACAGTCGCCCGCACCGGATTCAGGCTTCCCTCATCAGGCCGGAGGCGTCATTTTCCGCATCAGTCCTTCCTGAACAGTGGTCGCTACCAGCCGCCCCTGTCTGTCGATAAAACTGCCTCTGGCGAGCCCGCGTGCGCCGGAGGTGGAAATCGGCACGCATTGATAGAACAGCCACTCATCGACCTTTAACGGCCGGTGGTACCAGATGGCATGATCGATCGACGCCAGCGCCAGTCCGCGAAGTGACTTCTTTTTGCTGATAAGGCTGTAGCCATGCGGCACCAGCGCCGAATACAACAAACCGAAATCCGACACATAAGCCAGTACTTCCCGATGCAGATCCGCCTCGTCCGGCAGAGGCTCCTTTGTTTTCAGCCAAAACGCAAGGCCTTGCGTCGGCTCGCCCGGTGACTCGGTATGACAGCGGATATCAAAATAATGGGTGGGACGAATCTTGTCATCGCGCCGGTCGGCGTCGCGTTGCCTGGGTTGCAGTTCCTGAGCCTCGTTGAAATCGGGCAGCTCCAGCGGCTCCTGATACTCATACCCTTCTTCCTCGACCTGAAACGAGGCAGCCAGAGTAAAAATCGGATGACCGTGCTGGATCGCCACGACTCTGCGTGCGGTAAAACTGCGCCCTTCCCGGTTGCGGTCAACCTCGTAGATGATCGGTGCGTTGAAATCACCCTTGCGTAAAAAATAGGCGTGCGCCGAATGCACCGGCCGATTGTCGATAGTCAGTTGCGCGGCGGCAATCGCCTGACCCAGCACCTGGCCGCCGTAAACCTGCGGTGTACCGATGTTCTGGCTCTGGCCACGGAAAATATTTTCCTCGATACGCTCCAGGGTCAGCAATTCCTTGATATTCTGAATCGGCTTGCTCATATCAGCTTGGCGACTTAAATGTTAACGGGCGGTTTGCGAAGAATTGCATCGAGATAAATATCCAACAGTACTTTTGCATCTTTTCCAAGGTCTATTTTATTCACGCCGTAGGGCGCGCTCATTTGCATGATACCGTACATATAACTCCAGAGGCCAAGCGCCGCGTGCCGCGCAACAAGCCCCTGCTTCAGGAATCCACGCTCTTCCAGCACTTCGCAAGCGCTGAGAATCGGATCAAAAAAAGAAGCCCCGGTATGGCGTAAAAACACCTGTAATCCGTCTTCCTGGGCGGTAAATTCCATTGAATTGAACAATACCCGGATGACCTGTTCAAGCTGGGAATTTTTGATCAAGGAAGCCGCGCACAGATCAAGCGCCTCGCGAAACTGCAAGTCCGGAGATTCGGAGATTTGCAATTGCATGCCGTCGGCAAACTGTTGCTGTATATCGAGGCCGGTGCGGTTCCAGAGCGCGACGATAATATCGGCCTTGTTCTGAAAATGCCAGTAAACAGCGCCGCGGGTCATTGCAACCTCTTTGGCAATATCATTGAGCGTGGTATTCGCTGTGCCGCGCTCGTTAAACAGTTTCAGCGCCGCGTCCAGCAAGGCATGGTAGGTTCGATCAGACTCCTCTTTGGTCTTTCTGACCATGATTATCTCCTGAAAACTTTACTCGTACCAGGCGAAATAGACGAAGCTTGTTCTGATTAGTTCAGCGATCTCCACTGCGGCAAAGGCAATCGCGGCTATTCATCATGATTTTATGGCTTTTCGCCTACGCGAAAATGACATAGTCAGAGCTTGCCCCAATGAGGTTTTGCCGTACCCAATCTTGTTTTCAATACAGCGAGACATAACTACCCGTAAAGGTCGCCGGCAGCTTTTCACAACCGGCGCCACCTTGATCAGATAATCCGGACTTTCAGGACGCCATCGATCGTGCGGATCCGATCGTAGCAGGCTGTTTCAGCCGGCTGATCGATATCAACGATCGTATAAGCGACGGCGCCTCTTGATTCGTTTTGCATATGGCAGATATTCAGGCCCTCCTGGCCAAGCGCATGTGAAATCTGTCCAAGCATGTCCGGCTGGTTGCGGTTTGCGATCGCCAGACGGGTGTTGCCGGAACGCTGCAGGCTGATTTCGGGAAAATTGACCGAATTGCGGATCGTGCCATGCTCCAGATACTCACGCAGTTGATCGGCCACCATCATGGCGCAGTTTTCCTCGGCCTCACGGGTCGATGCACCCAGGTGCGGCAACGTCACCACACGCGGATGCCCTTTGAGATGATTGGTGGGAAAATCGCTGATATACGCATAAACCTTGCCGCTGTTCAATCCGTCCAGTACCGCCCGATCGTCGACTATGCCCTGACGGGCAAAGTTGATGATCACCACATTGTCCTTCATCTGCGACAGCCCGTCGGCGTTGACCAGGTTCCGCGTTGATTCAAGCAACGGCACGTGAAAGGTCAGAAAATCCGCCCGTGACAACACCTCGGAAACGCTTTGCGCCGAATCGACCTCCGAAGACAGCTCCCAGGCCCGACGCACCGTGATCGTCGGATCGTAACCGACTACCCGCATTCCGAGCGCCCGCGCCGCATTGGCCACCTGCACACCGATCGCGCCAAGGCCGATAACACCGAGCGTACGGCCCGGCAGTTCAAAACCGGCAAATTGCTTTTTGCCCTTTTCCACGGCCTGACCGAGTTGCGTGTCATCGCAGTCCAGTCGCTGAACATAATCCCAGGCCTGACAGATATTACGGCAACCCAGCAGCATGGCTGCAATCACCAGCTCCTTAACCGCATTGGCATTGGCGCCTGGCGCGTTGAACACCGGGATGCCGAGTTCGCTGAATTTTTCCACCGGAATATTATTGACCCCGGCTCCGGCACGCCCGACCGCCAGCAGCGACCCGGGAATATCCATCTCATGGATATTTGAGGAGCGCAGCAGGATAGCGTGTGGCGAAGTGAACTCTGAACCGACCTCGTATTTGTCCAACGGCAAGCGCTCAAGCCCGCGCGCGGCGATATTATTGATCGTCAGTATCTTGTATTTATCAGCCATGGCTTTTCTCAAAATCGCGCATAAAGGCAATCAGCGCGTCGATCCCGGCTTCCGGCATGGCGTTGTAAATGCTGGCTCGCATACCACCGACCGACCTATGTCCCTTGAGCCCGGACAGACCGGCCGCGGCCGCCTGCTCCAGAAACAGCGCATCGAGTGACGGATCGGCCAGGGTAAACGGTACGTTCATCCAGGAGCGGTCCGCGATGGCAACCGGATTGCTATAAAACGACGACTCGTCGATCGCACGATAGAGTTTTGCGGCCTTGCGTTGATTGATCTCACCGATGCCTTCAAGCCCGCCCTGCCCGCGCAGCCATTTGAAAACCAGCCCGGCGAAGTACCAGCCGTAAGTCGGCGGCGTGTTGGACATCGAGTCAGCCTTTGCCTGCACCTGATAGCTAAACACATCGGGCGTAGCCGGATGCGCCTCATGAATCAGGTCCTCGCGGATGATCACCAGCGTCAGACCGGCCGGGCCGATATTCTTCTGCGCACCGGCGTAAATCAGCCCGAAACGGCTGACATCGACTGGCCGCGAAAGAATGGTGGACGACATATCCGCCACCAGCGGCGTGTCACCGAGTTCGGGTATCCAGTGAAATTCGACGCCGCCGATCGTTTCGTTCGGCGTGTAATGCAGGTAGACGGCGTCATCACGGGTCTGCCAGCTATCCTGGCTCGGCGC
>JAGRHW010000332.1 GCA_020444765.1 Gammaproteobacteria bacterium
CCTTGCCGCTCTGAACATGCGGAATGATTTCCGCGACATCGCCGGAATACGCCTGGATATGCCCGCCGAGCAGTGCGGTAATGGATTCACCGCCTCCCTCGAAGGCTACATAGCGCATTTTCTGGTAATCCACGCCGGCCGCGCGTGCGATCAGGGCTGACTTCATCCAGTCCTGGCTGCCGATGGTGCCGCCGGCGCCGAAGATAACCGAGGTTGGATCTTTTTTGAGGGCATCGACCAGCTCGGTCAGCGACTGGAAGGGCGAGTCGTCGCGAACCGCCAGCATGCCGAAATCGGCGCCGACTGCGGCCAGCCAGCGGACATCATTAACGCCATATTTGCCGAACTTCTTTTGCGCAAGATTAAGCAGCGAACCGCCGGAAAAAGCGACGATGGTGCCGCCTTCGTCAGGACGTTGTGCAACGATGGCGTTATAGGCCACGGCGCCGATCCCGCCGGGCATATAAGAGACACGCAACGGGCTGGAAAGATGGCCGCCATCCTGCAGGCCGGACTGGGCGAGTTTGCAGGTCAGGTCAAAGCCGCCACCGGGTTTGGCCGGGGCGATACATTCCGGCCGCTCGGGTTCGGCGAAAGCCAGGTTGGCGGACAGGGACAGGGCGGCAACAGCGCCGCCAAACAGGCGCAGTACAGATGTTTTCATATTTCCTCCGTTAGGCCGGCCGGTTTGGCGAGCCCTAATTGTAATCTGGCAGCGTAAAGGCTGCGGTGCGGTTACCATGACTATGCATGACAACCAGGGACATGGTAGCGGTCAAAGCTTTCATTTCGCTTTCAATCAGTGGTGCTGGCGCGTAAGCGACGATTGAACCATACTGCATGGTCATGCGCCTCTTGCTTATAGAAGACAATCACGAACTGGCTCACTGGCTGTCCTCGTCGTTGAGCAGTGATGGCTATGCCGTGGACTGCCTGGCCGATGGTTTGCAGGCTGATCATGCATTGCAGCATGAAAATTATGCCCTGGCGATTCTCGACCTGTCATTGCCGGGCCGGGACGGGCTGGACGTGCTGAGGCGGTTGCGTGCCCGCGGGCAAACACTGCCGGTTCTGGTGGTGACGGCCAGGGCCGGACTTGAAGATCGAGTGACAGGCCTCAATCTCGGAGCCGACGATTACCTGGCCAAACCCTTCGAACTTGACGAACTGCGCGCCCGTCTTCACGCCTTGTTGCGACGTACGCAAGGCTACGCGGGGCAGACCTTGCAGATCGGTGATCTGAGTTTCGACGGGGTCAATCGCAGCTTTTATTTTCGCGCCGAACCGCTGCCCTTGAGCAGGCGTGAATCGGCGCTGCTCGAGGTGCTGGTGGGGCGTGCCGGGCGCGCGGTCAGCAAGGAGTATCTGTTCGAACAGGTGTTCGGCCTGGAAGATGATGTCAACCCCGAGGCAGTCGAACTGATCGTGTTTCGCCTGCGAAAAAAACTGCGCGATACCAATGTGGTGATTACCACCCTGCGTGGTCTGGGTTATTTGCTGGATGCGCGCTCCGCCGATGAGTGACATCGGCCGCCAGCGCAGTCTTCGGGGCCAGCTCTTGCTGTATGTCCTGCCGCCCTTGTTTTTGCTTTGGGGCATCAATGTGTATTGGGCCTATCGCAGTCTCGACGATGCGGTCACCCGGGCGCATGATCGTACGCTGCTGGCCTCGGCGCGGATTATTGGCGACCGGGTGCGGCTGGAAAATGAGCGCATCCGCGTCGATGTGCCATGGGTGGCGCTGGATCCCGTCGAGCTGGATACACGTGGCCGGATGTATTATCAGGTTCTGGATGATCAGGGTGATTTTGTCAGCGGCTTCGATGATTTCCCCAAACCCCCGGCACACGCTCCGCGAACACGCTTTTATCCGGCTCTGGTTTCGTTCCGTGATGATCTGTATCTTGGTGAAAATTTACGTGTCGCCGCTTTCTTTCAGCCGGTCGTCGATAATAATGGCACGGGCAAGATCGCGCTTGTGCAAGTAGGCGAAACAATGCAAGTCAGGCAGGCGCTTTTCAAGGAATTGCTTGTCGGTACCTTGTGGCGCCAGGGTTTGCTGGTGCTCAGTGGCGTGGCGATGATTTTGCTGGCGATTCATGCGGCTTTGCGTCCCTTCAGCATGTTGAGGCGCACCTTGTTCGGTCATGCGCGCGCCGGCAAGCGGCGGCGTATCGATGCTGCTGCCGTACCGCTGGAAATCCGCCCACTGGCCAGGGAAATCAACAATTACATCAAACGTCTCGATGGTTTGCATCAGCGTCAGCGACGATTCCTGGCTGACGCTTCGCATCAGCTGCGAACGCCACTGTCGGTGACCATGGCGCGGGTGGATCATGCGCTGGAACAAAACGAACCGGCGCATTGGTACGCGGCTCTGTCCGACGTCAGAAATACAACCCGGGATACTGTCCGTCTGACCAATCAACTCTTGACCCTGGCGCGCGCCGATCGCGGTGGTGAAGCCGACAAGCAGGGCTGGCAGGTGGTGGATCTGAATCAGCTGGTGCGGCAGGTTTGTCTGGAATATTCGGCACGTGCCGTGGGAAGGCAGATCGACCTTGGTTTCGAACCGGCTGGCGGGCCGGTACAGGTTGAAGGGGATATGACCTTGCTGCATGAAATGCTGGCTAATCTGGTGGACAACGCTGTGCGTTATAGCCGTGACGGCGGGGTGATCACCGTCCGGGTGAAGTCTTTGCCGGAGGGGCAGATGGTGCAGGTGGAAGATGACGGTCCAGGAATCCCCGAAGAAAAACGCGGACGGGTTTTTGAACGTTTTTACCGACTGACGCCGGGTGACGGTCAAGGCTCCGGTTTGGGTTTGGGTATCGTTCGTGATGTGTTGAAATTGCACGATGGTTCGATCAGTCTCACCAGCGGCGAAAACGGCAAGGGCTTGTGCGTTTCCCTGGTCTTGCCTGCTGCCATGCTGCAGAGTTAGGCCAGCGTTGCGAATTCCTTTAAATTTGCTGCGCCGATCCAAATGATGGCTTAAAATGCCCGGTTTTTGCCGGCATTTTTGTTTATGCAAGTTCTTGATCTCGCACTGCCCCTTTTTGCGCTTATCCTGATCGGATACGTCTCCGCCAGACTGAAAAAACTGCCGGAGTCGGCGCTGGGCTGGATGAATTTTTTTATCGTCTACGTCGTTCTGCCGGCCTTGTTTTTCCAGTTGATCCGCAAGGCGCCGGTCGAAAGCCTCGCCAATTTCCGCTTTATTGCCGCTGCGTCCGGTGCGACCGTGCTGGTTTTTTTCGGCAGTTTCGTGCTGGGACGCTTTGTCCTGCGCCGGGAATTTCCAGTCGCAACAATGCAAGCCGTTGCAGGTAGCTATTCCAACGTCGGCTACATGGGGCCGGCGTTGACGCTGGCCGCGCTGGGTCAGTCAGCGCTGGTGCCGACGATTTTGATTTTTTGTGTGGATAATGCCTTTTTGTTTATCATTACGCCGTTATTTATGGCATTTGCCAGCCGCAACGGTGAGCAAAGCACGCTTGTATTCCTGTTGCAGATCATCCGTCGCGTGGTACTGCATCCGTTTATTCTTGCGACGATTCTTGGTGTGATTGCCGCAGCCACCCGCCTGCCGGTGCCTACCGCGCTGGATAAGATTCTTACCATGCTCAGCAACAGCGCCGCGCCCGCTGCTTTGTTCACCATGGGCGTGGTAATTGCCCACCGCAAGGTTCTAATCAAGGGCCCGGGCGTGCCGTTGTTGCTGTTTATCAAGCTGATCATTCACCCGGTATTGGTGTATCTGCTGCTGGAAGCCCTCGGGCCGTTCGATCCGGTCTGGAAATACACCGCGGTTCTGATGGCCTGCCTGCCCCCGGCCCTGAATGTGTATGTGCTTGCCAGCGACTACCAGACCTATGTGCGAGAGGCCTCGTCGATTGTTCTGCTTGGTACCATCCTCGCGGTCGGCAGTGTGACGACGGCTTTGTACCTGATCGGGCATGGGTTGATTTGAGGGACTGCTTCGGCTGGATTTTCTTTGGTTGCTGGCATCCCTGAGTCATTTTTTGTGGGAAGGTGTCATCCCCGAGTGCTTTTGTCGGGGATCCAGAGTCTCCACAGGAAAATCCGCAGCTGGATTCCCGCCTGCGCGGGAATGACGGTCATAAGACGACCTCATCATCCCCGAATGCTTTTGTCGGGGATCCAGAGTCGCTACAGGAAAATCCGTAGCTGGATTCCCGCCTGCGCGGGAATGACGGTCATATGACCACTTCGTCATCCCCGAATGCTTTTGTCGGGGATCCA
>JAGRHW010000333.1 GCA_020444765.1 Gammaproteobacteria bacterium
CCTGGTCATGGAAGCGCTGAATATCCAGCTGCCCAAATCGCACTCCCGGGCTGACTGGGCCCGGCGCCCGCTGCCGGACGCCCAGCTGCGCTACGCGGCGGACGACGTGGTATATCTCGCCCGCCTCTATCAGTTGATGCACGACCAACTGCTGGAACACAATCGGTTGAACTGGCTGGACGATGACTTCAGCGAACTGGAAACCCCCAGCCTTTACGAAAAACCGCCCGAGCAAATGTGGCTGAAGGTACGCGGTATCCAAAAATACAAGGGCCATACCCTGACCGCGATCCAGAAGCTCGCCGCCTGGCGTGAAACCATCGCGAAGGAAAGCGATCTGCCACGCAACTGGCTGATGAAAGACGATATCCTGCTGGATATCGCCCGCCAGGCACCCGACTCGGTTCAGGAGCTGTCGCATATCCGCGGCCTGGGCGACAAGACTCTGCGCAAGCATGGCGACACGCTGGTCCAGCTGTTAAAGCAAGCGGCAACAGAAACTCCGGTTCCGCTACCGCCTTTTGCGAAAAAGGCCAAACTCGGTCCGGCACAGGACGCCATCATCGATTTGCTGACGACGCTGACAAAAATCCGCAGCGAGGAATTATCCATCAACGCCGCTGTCCTGGCCCCGCGCAAGGAACTAGAAAAACTGCTGAGCGACCCGGAGCATTCCAGCCTGATACACGGCTGGCGCAAAAAGCTGATCGGTCAGCAATTACAGGCGCTGCTGAATGGTGAAATCAGTATGCGTATCGAAAATGCCCGAATCAGGCTTGAAAATCCCGTTTCCGGGCAAAATAGCGGATGATTTTTAACCTTGATCCGATAAAATGCAGGTTTAATTGAAAGAATTCAGTAAAAGGCCAATACACGCTAATGAACAAGCCGTTAAGCAACATCAATATCATCGCTGAAGAGGTGCTGCTCTCCCCGCAGGAGTTGAAGCACGAGGTACCCCGTACGCCAAAAGCCACCGAAACCGTGGAAACCTGCCGTCGTGAGATCGAGGCTATCCTCGACCGCCAGGATCACCGTTTACTGGTGGTCACCGGCCCCTGCTCGATTCACGATATCGATGCGGCCAAGGAATACGCGACCCGCTTGAAACGCCTTCACGAACAATACAAGGACACCCTGTATATCGTAATGCGTGTCTACTTCGAGAAACCGCGTACCACGGTCGGCTGGAAAGGCTTGATCAACGACCCGGATCTCGATGACTCCTTCAAGATCGAGGAAGGCCTGATCAAGGCGCGCAAACTGCTGGTCTGGCTTGCCGACCTCGGCCTGCCGACCGGCACGGAGGCGCTCGATCCGATCAGTCCGCAATACCTGTCCGATCTGTTCAGCTGGTCGGCTATAGGCGCCCGCACCACCGAATCACAGACACACCGCGAGATGTCGAGCGGCCTATCGACGCCGGTCGGCTTCAAAAACGGCACCGACGGCAGCCTGGATGTTGCCATCAACGCCATGAAATCGGCCAGTTCACCGCATCGCTTTCTCGGTATCAACGCTCTTGGCCAGGTCACGGTTATAGAGACCCGCGGCAACAAATACGGCCATGTCATTCTGCGCGGCGGCAAACAATCCAACTACGACGTGGCCAGTATCCACGCAGCCGAAGCCGCGCTGGAAGACGCCGGGCTGATGCAGAACATTATCGTCGATTGCAGTCACGCCAACTCGAACAAGGACCCGGAACAGCAACCACTGGTCGTCAGGGAGATCATGCGACAGATCATTGATGGCAACAAGTCCATTATGGGCCTGATGCTGGAGAGCAATCTGCACGCCGGCAATCAGCCATTGAGTGAGCAACTCAAATACGGCGTTTCCATTACCGACGCCTGCATCAGCTGGGAGACAACCGAGGAGACGCTGGCCGAACTTTACAGCAAACTGAAAGACGTACTGCCGGCCAGGATATAACACAGGCCTGACACTCAAAGAGAAAACGATGCCCCAGGAAACCTCTTACTACTCGGACTACATCAAACAGCGCATCCGCACGGTCAAGAACTGGCCACAGCCGGGTGTCAACTTCCGGGACATCACCTCGCTGCTGCAAAGTCCGGCAACGTTTCGCCGCCTGGTCGACTGCTTTATTCATCGCTACTACGATTTCGAGATCGATACGATCTGCTGTATCGACGCACGGGGTTTTATTATCGGCGGCGCCCTGGCTTACGAACTCAATACCAGCCTGGTACCGATCCGCAAAAAAGGCAAACTTCCGTGGGAAACGATCAGCGAAAGCTACGCGCTGGAATACGGAACGGCGGAAGTCGAAATCCACAAGGATTCATTCAAACCCGGCGAGCGGGTTTTGCTGCTCGATGATCTGATTGCCACCGGCGGCACCATGCTGGCAGCGGCCAGTCTAATCAAAAAGCTGCAGGGCAATTTGCTGGAGGCCGCGGCGATTATCGATCTGCCGGGTCTGCAGGGCTCAAAGAAACTGGGCGACGCGGGTATCGACGTGTTTACCATTTGCTCGTTTGACGAGGACTAGTCGTTTTTGAAGCCGTAATTGCCGGCAAAGCATCAGGCTGCTACAGCATGGCGTCTGAAAATCCGCGACAATTTCTCCAGGCCTGTATTGATATCGGCAATACTGACTTCGCTGAAGCTCAAACGGATCGAATCACGTTTCGCATCGTCTTGCGGATAGAACGCGGAACCCGGCAGAAAAGCCACATCGTTTTCAAGCGCTTCATTGAGCAATGAAGCCGTATCCACATCGGTATGGATACTGACCCAGAAAAACAGGCCGCCATGCGGCATGCTCCAGCTCGCAAAGTCGCTGAAGTATTTTTGCAGGGCGCTCTCCATCGCATCGCGCTGCGTGCGGTAAAAGTCACGCAACTCATCCAGATATTGTTCGTAAGCCTGCCGATCCTGTAAAAAACGGTTACACCACCATTGACCCGGCCTGTTGGTGTGCAAGTCGGTACCCTGCTTGAGTTTGGTAAAATAGGGCGCAAGGCCCGGATGCGAGGCCATGTAACCGATGCGCCAGGCCGGAATGGCTATCTTCGAAAAAGTACCGAGACTCGTCCACAACGCTGATTTTAAATAGGACGCAACCGGCGCCGGCGCCTTACCATCGTAACTGAGCGCGCCATAGGGGTTATCCTCGATCAGCGGTATATCGTGCGCATCCAGCAAGGCTGCGAGTTCAATTCTCACCGCTTCGCTGTAGCAGGCGCCGGTCGGGTTCTGATACGTCGGATTGATATATAAAAATGCAGGCCTGGTGTCCTGCAGCTTGTCGCGCAGACTATCGAGGTCCAGACCGTCGGCCCTGATATCGATACCGACGATCTTTGCGCCGAACAGACCGAATACCTGCAAGGCGGCCAGATAGGCCGGTTTTTCCACGAAGATAACCGTACCTTCATCGATGAACAGCTTGGCCACGAGGTCTATACCCTGCTGGGAGCCGGACGTTATCAGCACCTGTCCGGCTTCGCAGTCCAGGCCGTCCTCGCGGCACATGGCCGCAACCGTCTCGCGCAGATCCGGCTCGCCATCGGTTGTTCCGTATTGCCTGAAACTTGCCGGTATCGAATCGGAATCAATCTCTGGCATCAGGCTGCATGCGGGCAGGCCACCGGCAAATGAAATCACGCCCGGCCGCTGGGTCAAGGCCAACAATTCCCGGATTAGTGAACTGGATAAACGCTCTATCCGCCGGCTGAACGCCGGGCCTTCAGTGCTTTTCATGTGCTCGGTCCAAGGCAAAATCAACCGCGGCCTGGGCGTGTATGGCCGTGGTATCGAGTAAAGGAATCTCCGTGTGGGAGCCGTCAACCAGCAGAGTGATTTCGGTACAGCCCAGGATCACGGCCTCGGCGCCCTGGGCCGCGAGTGCATCCATGATGCGCAGATATTCCCGACGGGAGTCATCGACGATATTGCCAAGACAGAGTTGCCCGTAAATAACCTCATGCACGATCTGCTGATCTTCGGCAGTCGGCGTCAGCACCTCGATGCCGAACTTGTCTTGCAATCGTCCTTTGTAAAAATCCTGCGACATCGTGAACCCGGTGCCCAGCAGGCCGACTTTTTTAAACCCCTTCGCCAGAATCTGTTCGGCGGTTGCATCGGCGATATGCAGCAAAGGGAGCCTGGTCGCAGACTCGACCTCGTCGGCCACCTTGTGCATCGTGTTGGTACAGATCATCACGCAATCAGCCTCTGCGGCCTGCAGGCGGCGCGCAGCCGAAGCCAGAATCCTTGCACAAGC
>JAGRHW010000334.1 GCA_020444765.1 Gammaproteobacteria bacterium
GCCTGCACACCCATCAGCGCGCGTTGGAGGCAGGCGATCGTCAGGCCGGCGCCAGTGTGCACTTTGTCACGCCCGAGATCGACAGCGGCCCGGTGATCATTCAGGCCCTGGTCGACGTGCAAAGCGACGACGACCCCGACAGCCTGGCCGCGCGGGTGCTGGCTGGCGAACATGTCATCTTTCCCAGGGCCGTGGCCTGGCTGGCCGAAGGTGTGGTCAGCACCGATGGCACGCACAGCCTGTACCAGGGTTCAGTTATGGTTAAGCCGGCAAGCTGGTACAATGGCAAGCTGAGCAACCCGGAAACCGCACAAAAAAAAAAAACACCGGACTGATCCTGATTCTGATGCTGACCGCGATGCTTGGTACGGCCGCGCGACTTGCCCATTCGCAGACAGCAGCACCGAACCTGCAACAAGGCGTTTCGGGCATCACGCCGTTTTATGTCGAGTACGACGTCGGTAATAACCTGATCAACGCCGGGGTTGCAAAATTGTCATTGAAATCCCAGGGCGATGAATGGATATACAGCCTGGTAACGGAACCGTCGGGTATTTTCCGCCTGACCGGCAAGGGCCGTATCCACGAGGTCAGTATCATCAACGTTAACAAGGACAGGCTGATTCCGCGCAGTTATTCATACTCCCAGGCCGGCGATGAAAAACGCCGCAATATCGATGCGCAATTCAACTGGGAAGGCAAACAGCTGACCATCCAGAGCCGCGGCGAAGAAGAAACAGAAGCCTTGACGGACCCGATACTCGACCGGCTTTCCGTCACGCTGGCCGTTATGGATCAGGTGCGCAAGGGATTCAGCAACGCAGAAATGCAGGTGCTGGATGCGGGAAAAATCAAAACCATGGAATTCATCAACGAGGGCAAGGAAACACTCGACACCAAACTCGGCAGAATGGAAACCATCGTTGTCCGCCGTACCCGCGAGGGCAGTTCACGCGAGACGGTCACCTGGTTTGCTCCGTCACTAAATTACGTACCGGTGCAAATGGAGCAACTCAAACGCGGTAAACTGGTGGCCCGGCTGACGATCAACAAGCTTGAGCAATCCCCGGACTGAGAAAACCCCGCAAACTATTCACCCGCGACCGTCATCTCTCTGACCAAAAACGCCGGGGTGCGGATGTTACCGCGCATATCCATCGTCTCGCCAACGGCCGTGATATTCAGAAACATGTCAGCAAGATTACCGGCAACAGTCACCTCTTGTACCGCATGTTGTATTTTACCGTTTTCCACCCAGAAGCCGCCCGCGCCTCTTGAATAATCCCCGTTCGTCAGCTTCACGCCCTGGCCCATCATTTCCGTTACATACAAGCCCGTACCCAGCTCCGCAAGCAACTCCTGCTCGCTAAAACGGCCCGGATGCAATATCAGATTGCGAACCCCGCCGGCATTTCCGGTCGGCGCCATGTTGAGCTTGCAGGCATTGTAATTGGACAGCACATAGCCCTGCAGAACGCCTTGGTCAACGAGATCGCGCGGCTTGCGCGCCAGACCGTCACTGTCGAACGCGGCACTGCCGAGCGCCTGCGGCAGCAGGGGATCTTCACTGATACGGATATGCCCGGCGAAAACCTGTTCACCGAGTTTGTCCAGCATAAACGTGCTGCGCCGGTAAAGCGCGCTACCGCTGATAGACGCGATAAAACTGCCTAGTAACCCCCGCGCCATTTCAGCCGAAAACAAAACCGGAAAACGGCCGGTACGGACGGGTTTGGCACCCAGCCTGGCAATCGCCCGCGTTGCCGCCTCGCGCCCCACATCAACCGGCGCATCCAGCAGGAAAGGCAGGCGCGACATCGACCACGCATGGTCCCGCTGCATCCCGAGCCCTTCACCGGCAATCACCGAACAACTGAGCGCATGCCGGGTGCCAGCCGTCACACCGACGAAACCATGTGAGTTGCAATACAGAGAAACACTTTGATGCCGGCTGACATTGGCACCGCCGGTATTGCTGATCCGTAAATCGTGCTGGCGTGCCGCGGTCTCCATCTCGACGGCCAGCTCAATGGCTTCATCAGCATCGAGAGCCCAGGGATGATACAGGTCCAGATCTGGGATATCTGTGGCCATCAAATCCGCATCGGCAAGCCCGGCACAGGGATCTTCCGAAGTATGTTTGGCGATTCCGCAGGCGGCGGCGACGGTTTCACGAACGGCATCCTCAGTAAAATCCGATGAGGACGCGGAGGCTTGTCTATGACCGAAATAGACGGTGATGCCCATCGATTTGTCGCGATTATGCTCGACCGTATCCACTTCACCCAGACGCGCCTTGACGGATAGCCCCTCCTCAAGACTGGCGGCCAGCTCGGCGGAACTGGCGCCAAGTCTGGCCGCTTCGTCCAGCGCCAGGGCGCCGAGCGCTTCGAGACGTGCACGCTCGGTAGCTGGATCGAATCGGGTGGATTGTTCAGTTATTGATTTATCGGACATGAGTATTTTATCTGCTGAGCCGGAGGCTGATTGTAAACAGCCGCCCGCGACTTAACAATCCAGTCACAAATCAGCCTGAACAAAGACGGCGGGATTCGTAGCATCCCGCCCCGTAGTCAGCTACGCTTGGCGATATGCATAATGATCGATACGAAAAAGACGCCGACGACGAAACCCTCATCAGTAAAAGCCAGCTCAAACGCGAGGCCGATGAACTGTTTGAACTCGGCAAACACCTTGTCGCCCTGGCGCCGGGCAATTTGCAGAAAATCCCGCTCGACAACGACTTGCATGCGGCAATTATAGAGGCCAGCAAAATCCGCGCGCATGGCGCGCTCAAGCGGCAACAGCAATACATCGCCAAACTGCTGCGCAAGCGCGATGTCAGCGATATTCGGGCAGCGCTGGAACAGATCCGCCAACAATCGGCCGGCGACAACGCGCTGTTCAAACAGTGTGAGCGTTGGCGCGAACGGCTGTTGAGTGAAGACGATACCGCTCTGCAGGCATTTATCGACAAATGGCCGAACGTCGATCGGCAACAACTCCGGCAACTGATTCGCAATGCCAAAAAAGAAATCGCCGCCGGCAAACCGCCAAAATCCTCCCGGGAATTATTCCGTCTGATTCGCGACTCGATTCAGGAATGAGTCCGTACAAACGGATTTCCTGGACTATTTTTTGTGTTGCGGTTTTTCTCGGCGGTTGCGCGGGAGCACCCACAAAACAAGCCAGCGACACACAGGAAAAAGCCGTTCCCGACATCATCACGGCCGAACAGCTTCCGGAAATCAGCGGTCTGGCCAGTTCCATCCTTCGACCCGATGCGCTGTGGGCCATCAACGACAGCGGCAATCGCGCGGAAATAATCCGTCTTAATACCGACCTGACAGTCGCACAAACAGTCACACTCGGAATAAAAAACCGTGACTGGGAAGATCTTGCGGCCTATTCCCTGGACCGGCAGGCCTGGGTCGTCATTGCGGAAACCGGCGACAATCTGCGACAACACGCGGAATATTTTCTGTACTTTTATCGTGAAGAAACCCTTCTCGATGCGGCCCGGTCAAACCTGTCGCCGGATAAAACCCTGCGGTTTGTTTTCGACGACGGCGCGCAGGATTGCGAAGCCATCGCCATCGACACACAGTCGCAGCAAATTTTATTGTTCAGTAAAACTGCGCTTGGCGGCGGCATTTACACGCTGCCGCTGCGGGAGCAGGCCGCGCCGGAACAGCAGGTCGCCAGGCGAGTCGCCAGCTTGGCTATGTCTGCCGGCCTGCAGGCGTCGCTGGTCACCGCCTTGACCGGAGTAAACCTCGACGCCGCCACCGCTGCCGCCATTACAGCGGACGGACGGCAGGCTTTTTTGCTGACTTATCGCGATATCTGGCGCTTTGAGCGCGGACCGGATCAAAGCTGGGCCGAGGCCCTGTCAGCGCCGCCGGTCCGGCTTGCAAAACACAAACTGCAACAGGCCGAGGCGTTGACAATCGATAAGCGGCAACGGCAGATCATTGTCACCAGCGAGCAATTGCCGGCTCCGGTCATAAGGATTCCGTTTTGAAGACCCGATCGGCAACTGCAAACGAAGCAACTCAGGTGCTGGTGCCGCCGACAGTCAGTCCATCCAGCCGCAAAGTGGGTTGACCGACTCCAACCGGCACGCCCTGACCTTCCTTTCCGCAAACGCCGACGCCGGCGTCCAGCTCGAGGTCATTGCCGACCATCGAGACCCGCTTCAGCGCATCCGCACCATTGCCGATCAGGGTCGCGCCCTTGACCGGGCGGGTG
>JAGRHW010000335.1 GCA_020444765.1 Gammaproteobacteria bacterium
GATTATCGTGACAGCGACTCCGACGATGACGGCATCGAGGATAAAGTCGAAGGCGCGGTTGATGCCGATGGCGACGGCGAGGCCAACTACCGCGATCCTGATGCGGACGGTGACGGTATCCCGGATGCGGTCGAGGGCGCTGAGGATTCGGATCAGGATGCCAAGGCTGATTACCTGGATACCGATTCCGACAACGACGGCATCAGCGATACCGTCGAAGCCGGGGGCAACCCTGCAGTTCCGCTCGATAGCGACGGTGACGGGCTTGCCGATTATCTGGATTCCGACTCCGATGGCGATGGTGTTATCGATCATGTCGAAGGCACGATCGACACTGACGGCAATGGTGTTCCCGACTATCTGGACCTGGATTCAGATGGGGATGGCGTGCCGGATGCCGACGAACAGGCCAATAAGGATACCGACGGTGACGGTGTGCCTGACAGTCTGGATATAGACGCGGATAACGATGGTATTCCGGATGCCATTGAAGGCACGCGAGATACCGACGGTGACGGCGTGGCGGATTATCTGGACCTGGATTCCGACAACGACGGTATTGTCGATTTGCTCGAAGCCCAGCGCAGCCTGGAACGCGCGGCGTCGACCGATACCGATAACAACGGAGTGATCGACGACAGCTACCCGGTTGGTGCTAATGGTCTGGCGGATGTCGTGGAGCTTGGCGCCGATTCCGCAGCTATCCGTTACACTTTGTCGGATCGCGATGCCGACGGTGTGCCGGATTACCTTGACCTGGATTCGGACAACGATGGCTTGAGCGATCTGATCGAAGTCGGCGGCAACGATGTTGATGCTGATGGTGTGATCGATGAGTTTACCGACTCCAATGCTGACGGACTGGATGACGGGCTTGCCTTGTTGCCGCTACCGGTAGCCGATAGCGATGCTGATCTGGTTGCGGACTTTCGGGATCTGGATTCGGATAACGATGGCCTGCCGGATCTGCTCGAAACGGCCGGCAGCAGCGCCGACACTGACGGCGACGGTATGATCGATGAATTCGCCGACGCCGATGGTGACGGTCGCGATGACGCTTACGCGCTTGCACCGCTGGATTTTATCGATACCGATGCCGACGGTTTGGCGGATCATCTGGATCGCGACAGCGACAATGACGGCGTCAGTGATCTGATCGAGGCCGGCGGCGCTGACGCCGACGGTGATGGCCGAGTCGACAGCATGGGCGATACCGATAACGACGGTATTCCGGACGAGGTCGACGTGGATATCACCGGTGGTCTGGATAACGATGAAGACGGCATCGATGATTCGGCGGATATCGATTATCTGAACGATGTGGACAGCGATGATGACGGTATTGCCGACTCCCGCGATCCGGACGCCGATGGTGACGGCTTTGCCGAATCGGATGATATGCCGCAACTCGGCGCTGCCTTGCCGGATACCGACGGTAACGGAATCCCGGATTTTCAGCAGTCCACGACGGACCTGATTGAAACGGGATTGAACGGTGGTGGTTGTACGCTGAGCCGTGCGGCAAGCGTGCCCGATCCGACTCTGCCGCTGACGGTACTGCTGGCGGCAGGCTGGCTGGGCTGGCGCCGGTTTGGCCGGAAAGCATCAGCCGTGTTTGCCGGCCGGCAATCCTGAAGCGTAAGAAATGCACGGGAAATCCGCAGAATTTGCGGAATTCCCGTTCGCTTTAGGCAACTATCCCGGCACTTGTAGTATTCCACAAGGCGATTGAAAACTACTGCTACGCCTGTTGATTTTTCAGCCAATCGATACGTTTGTGCAGGCGCTGTTGCCAGGCCTGACTCAAGCCCGGGGCCTGGGCGATTTTCCAAAGCTGGTCCGGATCGGGACGATGGGCCTGCCAGGTTTGCAGGAAAACACTCAGCGGTAAAAAGTCATTCGGTCTGTCCAGAATGCTCATGGTATCCCCCGGCTTGATATGGCCTTCTTGCAGAACCCGGTAATACCAGCCAGTCAGTCCACGTGTCTGCATACTTTGCGCAAGGCCGTCGCTGGAAAATTTCTTATCGACCTTCCAGCAAAGCGTGCGGGGTTGACTGACTTGCAATGTGCAGCCGCCAACCCTGACGACATCGCCGATACAGATTGTGGATTCGTGAAAATTCTCGGATGAAAGGTTTTCCCCCAGACTGCCGGTCGAAAAGGGGGCGGAAATCTCCGGGAACAGCCCGGCTAGCACGGAATAATTCTTTCGGGAAAATTGATGAACCGCTTTTTCAGGGCCGCCGTGGTTTTTCAGATCCGCCTGCGAATCGCAGTCGAGTCCGAGAAGCGAAACAAACACCTTCTGGCTGACCGGTTTTTTAAAAATTCCTGTCAGTCTGGCATCGTCGGAAAACGGCTGTAACCGGCCGCAAAAAATCGTCTCGAGAATGTCCTGCATCAAAGCTCGAAAAAAAAGCCGGTCGGTGACCGGCTTGTAATCAGTTTAACTCCGTTTGTCGATCGACACGTAATCACGGGTCGTCTCTCCGATAAAGAGCTGACGCGGACGGCCGATGCGAACCTTGGAGTCGCTCATCATTTCGTTCCATTGGGAAATCCAGCCGATGGTGCGCGAGACGGCGAACATCACGGTGAACATATTGGTGGGAATACCCATCGCAAGAAAGATGATACCGGAATAAAAGTCCACGTTCGGATAGAGATTGCGTGACTTGAAGTAATCGTCTTCCAGGGCGATTTTTTCGAGCTTCATGGCGATATCGAGCAGTTGCTCGTGGGTCTTGTTGACCCGGCCGTTTTCCAGCAGCTCGTGGCAGGCCTTGCGAATGATCTTGGCTCGGGGGTCAAAGTTTTTATAGACCCGATGACCGAATCCCATCAAGCGGAAGCTGTCGTCCTTGTCCTTGGCGCGATCAATAAAGTGTTCCAGGGATTTCCCGGACTCGACGATTTCGGTCAGCATATTGATAACCGCTTCGTTGGCTCCGCCATGCGCCGGTCCCCAAAGAGCAGCGATTCCTGCCGAGATGGCGGCAAAGGAGTTGGCTTCGGAGCTGCCGGTCAGTCTGACTGTCGAAGTGGAGGCATTTTGTTCATGATCGGCATGCAGGATCATGATCAAATCCAGAGCCTTTGCCATCAATGGATCGGGCTTGTATTCCTCCGAAGGCATGGCGAACATCATATACAGAAAATTCTCTGAATAGCTCAGATGGTTCTGCGGATACATGAACGGTTTGCCGGTTGAGTAGCGATAGGCCCAGGCCGCGAGAGTGGGTATTTTCGAGACCAGCAGATTGGCCGAAATAATCCGGTGCTCGGGGTTAAAAATATCGACGTCATCATGATAAAACGCCGACAGGGCGCCCACGACGCCGACCATGACTGCCATCGGATGCGCGTCGCGACGGAAGCCGCTGTAGAATTTCTGCAGTTGTTCGTGCGGAATCGTATGCCGCGTGATCAGGGTCTTGTATTCTTCAAATTGCTCTGTAGTAGGCAATTCGCCATGCAGTATCAGGTAGCAGGTTTCCAGAAAAGTGCTGTTTTCCGCCAATTGTTCGATAGGATAACCGCGATACTCCAGACGTCCCTCGTCCCCGTCGAGAAAAGTGATTTTACTCCAGGTGCTGGCGGTGGAAACGAAACCCGGATCATAAGTGAAATAGCCGAGCTCTTTGTAGAGCGGGGCGATATCAATTGTCTTCGTGCCACAGCTTGGTTCCAGAATATCCAGTTCGATGGTTTTTCCGGTGGTGTTGTCTGTTAGCGTAACCGTTTGCTTGCTCATAGTGGTTCCTCATACATACTGCAGATGTGGTGCCATGGATGTTACTTTGCCAGACTGCATCGAGATTTCAATGGTCTTGGGCTTGTATTTATATGCATGCCTGGCAAGGGTTCCGGCAAGTGGCCGGAACCCTTTGAGCAGAGTCAGAACTGCGCTTCTTCCGTTGAACCGGTAAGCGCTGTTACCGATGAGGCGCCACCCTGGATGACGGTGGTCACATCGTCAAAGTAACCGGCGCCGACTTCCTGCTGGTGAGCCACAAAGGTATAGCCTTTGCTGGAAGCGGCGAACTCGGGCTCCTGGACTTTCTCGACATAGTGTTTCATGCCTTCACCCTTGGCGTATTCATGGGCGAGATCGAACATGTTGTACCACATGTTATGAATACCGGCCAATGTGATGAACTGGTACTTGTAGCCCAGATCGCTCAGGTTGTCCTGGAAGGAGGCGATTTGCGAATCATTGAGATTTTTCTTCCAGTTGAACGATGGCG
>JAGRHW010000336.1 GCA_020444765.1 Gammaproteobacteria bacterium
TGAGATCGAAGGCCGCTATAGCCGTTTACATTTATGCCAATTGTCCTGCGATCGGTTCTGGATGGAGCAAATTCAAGATGGGGTGGTTACCTGTTTAATCGAGGATTGTCGCTGGTAATCCGAGCACTGGCTGAAGGAAGGTGGCTACCTCGGGCGAGACTTTTGAGTTTCGCTGAGCAGCGGCTTTAAACGAATGAATGTAATGTCGGATTAACTGTGGAATTGTTTGAACAGACTACAGCCCCTTACACCGAAAAGGGCTTTCGTTCACCCTAAACCTTAAAAGGGCTGGCAAGGAAACCGCGGTTTGTGTAGGGGAGGAACAGCATCCGCCATTTCCCCGTCCAGCATCGAAGAAAACCAGGAGCGGGAACGATATGAATCAATTGACGGTGCGCTTCACCAGGCTGGCAAATTCATCCGCTTTCATATAACCAACGACCCGGGAGTTCCTTTGCTCATTGCCGGATTTGTCATAAAAAATAATTGCCGGCGGTCCGAAAAGGCCGAAGTGCTTCAGCAAGGCCTTATCTTTCTCATCATTAGCGGTTACATCGGTCTGCAGTAATATGGTGCTGCTCAAGGCCGCTTGTACGTTTGCGTCAGAAAAGGTATAGGCCTCCATCTCCTTGCAGCTGATGCACCAATCAGCATAAAAATCCAGCATCACCGATTGACCGGCCTGCCTGGCCGAATCAAGTTCGCGTTGCAGGCCGTCGACACCTTTGATCTGTTTGAAAACCAGGTGTTCGCTCTGGGCAGCGCCGCTGCTGGTATTGCCCGACGCGAATACCCCTTTGAGAGGTTTCATAAAACCGGTACCTCCGCTTGCTGCGCCGATCAACAACAGAACGCCGTAGAGGACCAGGATGAGTCCCAGGCTTTTCCAAAGTTTCGTCCAGCCGGATTTTTCAGGGTTAACGGGTTCCAGGGCACCCATGTAAACACCGGATGCGATGACAAGTACTGCTGCCATCGCCATGATGACATACAAGGGCAGTATGCGTTCGAGCATCCAGATTGCCAGGCCTAGCAGCATGACGCCGAAAACGGCTTTGGTGGCGTTCATCCAGGTTCCGGCACGTGGGAGGAATTTGCCTGCTGATACACCGATCAAAATCAGTGGTATGCCCATGCCGATGCTGAGCGAGAACAGGGCCAGTCCGCCGATCACTGCGTCACCGGTCTGGGCAATGTATATCAGGGCGCCAACCAGCGGTGCCGTGACACAAGGACCTACAATAAGAGCAGACAGGAAACCCATGATGGCGACACCGGCGAGTGTGCCACCTTGTTGCCGGTTACTCATGGCCGTCAGTTTGCTCTGGATTGCCGAGGGCATTTGCAATTCGTAAAAACCGAACATCGATAGCGAGAGAATCACAAAGAGCAGGGCGAACAGGGACAACACCCATGGATTCTGGAAGATTGCCTGGACGTTTTCGCCGGACAAACCGACGATTACGCCAGCTACCGTGTAGGTGAGTGCCATTGCCAGCACATAAACGACAGACAGCATAAAAGCCTTGCGAGTGGTGATCTGCTCGCCCTGCCCGACAATCAGGCTGGAAAGAATCGGAATCATCGGGAATACGCAGGGCGTAAAAGCCAGCAGCAAACCCAGTCCGAAAAAGCTTAAAATGATACCCCACAGGCTGTTTTTCGACAGGCTTTCGGCGATTTGATCCTGCTCAGAGAGAGGTGCCTGTCCAGTCTGGGCCGAAACCGCGTTGGCAGGTTCGGCGGCCGATGCCGATGAAATGAAAGACCAGCTGACTGGCAATTCCTTGCTCATCGGCGGATAGCAGATACCGGCTTCCGCGCAACCCTGATAGCTCACTTTCAGGGTTCCTTGGCCGGTGGCCTGGACGTTGTGCAGCGGTACACTGGCGTCCGCGTTGTGGTGGTAGACCTCGATCCTGCCGAAAAACGGATCATCCTTGATTTCGCCCTTATTGAAGCTGGGTACACCCAGCGTCGCGCCCTCGCCACCGCTGAGCTCAAAGGCAAACTTGTCTTTGTACAGATAATAGTCGTCGGCGATCGTCCAACTTATGTCGATTTGGCCGTTTTCCACGCGACGGATTTCAGGCACGAAGGCGACGTCCGGGTCCAGAAATTCTTCATCACTGCCGAAACCGGCGGTGAGCACATTTTGCGCAGATTCGGCGGACTGAGCGCCTGGATCATTGACGCCACTTGATTGCGCCGTATCGTTGAGGGCAAGGGTAAACGGCAAGGTCATCGGCGGATAGCAAATGCCAAGATCGGCGCAGCCTTGCGAAGTGACCTCTATATCAAGTTGTTTGAGTCCGTTTGTTGCCGTGACCGCATTGCTTAAATCAATTGTGCCGCGATAGGTTTCGACCTTGCCGAAAAATTCGTCTTCCTTTATTTTGCCGGCCGGGGAAACCAGTTCACCGAGTTCGACACCGTCCGTTTTGGAGACAAGCTTTATTTTCTCACGATAGACGTAATAACCGTCGGCAATGTCGATTTTCAGCAGAATCGTATTGTTTTCATCGATTTGAGCGCTGGTTGCAAAAGCCTTTTCAGGTTCCAGCAATTCCTCCTCGTCCTGCGCGAAAACCAATGAAAGATTGACGGTCAGCAGGATTGCCAGCGCGAATTTGATTGTTTTGGACATTCTGCCCCTCGGAAAATTTTTGATTTTTATTAGAGGATATTTGTTTAACAAATAAGTATGTAGTTCAAGCAAGTACATTACCATTCTTAATAAGTGATAGAGTGCACAGACATCCGCTCTGGTGCGGGGCCTGCAGAGCGCTGAACGTACATGACTTGGGTTCTGCTTTTATGCCCATACTGTAAATTCATTGCTGTTAACGCGAGAGCAACTTGTTTCCTTTTATCTTTATCCTTTTTATCGCTGTACCGATCGTCGAGATAGCCGTTTTGATTAAGGTCGGCAGCGCACTTGGCGTCTGGACCACGATTGCGCTGGTGATTCTGACTGCCGTGGTCGGCACGATGATGTTGCGGGCGCAAAGCCTTTCGACGCTCAGGTCAGTGCAGGGCAAGCTCGATGCCGGTGAATTGCCGGCAACGCAGCTGCTGGAAGGCGTTGCCTTGCTGATTGGCGGCGTTTTGTTGCTGACGCCAGGGTTTATTACCGATGCGTTCGGTTTTTTCTGCCTGTTACCACCAACCCGGCGCTGGCTGATTAGTCGTGTATTGGCGAAATCCAGCATTCTGGTGATGCAAGGACGTAGAGTAGATACCAAAGGGCGCTCCACGTCGGAAACCGGTCAGGGGGCTGGTCCCGGCGTTATCGACGGCGAGTTTCGCCGCGAAGATTAGTTTGTGTTGAGTGCCGGCTTTTCGGAAAGCGTCATGGTCATCCCTGACCACTCCAATACGCCTGATAGTGTCTAAATTTCTTTTTCCATCCCTTGATTTTAAAAGTTTCGTCGCTATGATTAGCACTCGATTGAGAGGAGTGCTAATTAACTCCTATTTTTCCTAAACTCTTTTCAGGAGACATTCACAAATGAGCATTCGTCCATTACATGACCGCGTGGTCGTCAAGCGTATGGAAGAGGAGCGCACCAGTGCCGGCGGCATCGTGATTCCGGATTCCGCAACCGAAAAACCGGTTCGCGGTGAGGTCATTGCGGTGGGCAACGGCAAAATCAACGAAAACGGCAACGTGCGTCCGCTGGATGTCAAAGTAGGTGATCAAGTGCTCTTCGGCAAGTACTCCGGCACCGAAGTCAAGATCAATGGCGAGGACGTGCTGGTGATGCGTGAAGACGACATCATGGGCATTCTTGAGTAAAAACCCCGCTTAACGAATTAATTGATCAATACAGAATTTTAGAGGAACAGAATAATGAGTGCGAAAGATGTACGATTTGGGGATGACGCGCGTGGCAAGATGCTTAAAGGCGTCGACATCCTGGCAAATGCGGTAAAGGTAACCCTGGGACCCAAGGGCCGTAACGTGGTTCTGGACAAATCATTCGGTTCACCCAATGTCACCAAGGACGGCGTATCCGTTGCCAAGGAAATCGAACTGGAAAACAAATTTGAAAACATGGGCGCCCAGATGGTTCGCGAAGTGGCGAGCAAGACCAGCGACATCGCGGGCGATGGCACCACCACCGCAACCGTCTTGACCGAAGCGATCTATCGTGAAGGGCTGAAGAATGTGACCGCGGGTGCGAACCCGATGAGCCTGAAGCGCGGGGTTGACCAGGCGGTTGCCACCATCGTGGCG
>JAGRHW010000337.1 GCA_020444765.1 Gammaproteobacteria bacterium
CTCGATCTGTGTACCGGCATGCTTTTCCAATAACGCAAGCTGCGCCCCGATATAGCCGCAGCCGGCCAGCAAAATCCGGCGGGTCATTTGTACCGCTCCGCCAGCTTGAGTTTTTCGATTCTTGCCATGGATTTTATCATCCGTTCGCGACGTAGCGCCTCTGACCTGTTTACTGCCGACTCCGAATAAATCAGCGTCAGCGGCCGCCGGCTCCGAGTATAGCGGGCCGCCAGCCGGTCATCGTGATTGTGTTCGTGCAGACGCCGCTCGATATCAAGCGTGACACCGGTATACAAGGTGTTATCCGCGCAACGCAGGATATACACCGTCCAGGACGTTTTACTCATCCGGCGGAAACACGATCGCCGGGTCACCGGCTCGCCACGGTGTGAACTTGTGCATGACCGATACAAACCAGCGATGTTCGAGCATGCTGTCCAGCCAGTTGGACAGAGACGCATAACCGGCTTGCTGAAACCAGATCTTATCGACACCGGCAAACTGCCTGACAAAGGGAAAGATCGCCAAATCTACCGCGCTCAGCCGGTCACCGCCGAAAAATGCCCTGCAGTCGAGGCCGCTTTCAAACCTGTGTAAAAACGCCTCGCCTTGTTGCCGGTATTCAGCGACAGTCGATTCCGGATAGCGGTCGGCATATTTGTAACGGTCCAGACAGGGTTTGAATTCAGCATCGTTCATCCGAACCAGCGGATGCGCGGCAAAATCGCCACCGGCCGGATCGAGAAGATTCGCCGGATCATGCCGCGCCAGCGCCCAACGCATGATATCCAGGCTTTCATCCAGAACCTGCCCTTCCGGCAGTACAAGCACCGGCACCTCGGCTTTGGCGGATACGTCAAGCATTTCCGCCGGTTTGTTTTTAAGATCGACCTCCCGCAGGATGACCCGCAGACCGCTGGCAAAGATCGCCATCCTGGCCCGGATCGCGTAGGGGCAACGGCGAAAACTGTAAAGCACGGGCAGGCCTTTCGGCATGAATACTCCCTGATAGCCGCGACACCTGTCAGCGGCGTAATATTTTACCCTGCCCTGTGAGTGGCCGACGGCGGGGAACGGTGTAAACTCTCTGTTGATTTTACCCTGATCGGTCGTGTGAATGGAAAAAGAGGACTTGCTCGCACTCGCCAGGACGACGATGCCGTTCGGCAAATATGCCGGACGCCTGCTGATTGATCTGCCCGAACCCTATTTATTGTGGTTCGAGAAAAAAGGGTTTCCGAACGGCAAGCTGGGCGGTTTGATGCAGCTTTCACTCGACATCAAGCGCAACGGCCTGACCGGACTACTGCAACCCTTGAAGAACACACAGGATGGCACAGCCCGAGCGATGGTGATGACGCCTAAAGAATTTTTGACAATGCTGGATAACACGCCCGAGGCTGTCAGCTTCGATCAACTGATCAAGACGATCGACAGCCATTATCGCTACACGCCGGGACAGTTCTCCAACGGTCTTGGCGACGAGCGAATCGTCAACGAAAGCGGCGTCAATGAGGGCAGTTGCAAGCTGTTCGCCTTTGCCAGGCTGCATAAGCTGAACAAGGCGCAAACGCTCGCCTGCTTCGGCAGGTATTACCGTGAGGACGTGCTCGGCCATCCACATGACGATAATCACAGAAATATCCGGACCTTTATGAAATACGGCTGGGATGGCATTGAATTTGATAGCATTATTCTGAACGAATACGTTTGAATGAACGCTGCTCCCGAGTATCCACTTTGCGGAACGCCCTGTAAACAACAAGAAACGATGGCCAAGACAATGAAGTTACGAGACTATTACTCTGAGAATGACGGATTTATTCAGTTCAGCCGCGAGCAGGCCAGTCGCTTTGCTAAAAACGTTGCCGGGGATTTCAATCCGATTCACGATCCGGATTCCAAACGTTTTTGCGTGCCAGGTGATCTGTTGTTCGCCTGCAGTCTGGCCAACTTTGGTTTGAGCGAAAAAATGCACGTGCGGTTCTCCGGCATGGTCGGCGCCGGCGTGGCGCTCGATTACCGGCCAAGCGATGCCCCGGTGATCCCGATTACCAACGACAACGGCAAGGAGTTCCTGACCATTACGCGCAGCGGCAAACAGACCGATAACCCGTCGCTGATCGCCAATCTTACCCAGCAATACGTGGCTTTTTCAGGTTTTACCTTTCCGCATGTGCTGGTTCCGCTGATGGCGGCGCAACAGGTGATGGTCAATCCGGCGCGGCCGCTGATCATTTACGAGAGCATGGAAATCAATCTGCAGACGCTGGACCTGCAATCCGTCTCACTCGAACAATGCGAAACCAGACTTGCAGTATCAGGCAAGCGCGGTGACGCCATGCTGAAATTCCGCCTCAAGTCCGATGGCGAAACCGTCGGCTCCGGCTACAAGACCATGGTGCTCAGCGGCCTCAAGCCCTACAACGAAGCCGAAATGAACGCGCTGGTGGAAAACTACCAGTCTACCAAGTCCGCCGCCGCTGCCTGAAGCGCTTGAAACTACCCGCTCTGCTTGCGGGTAAAAACCCACTCACTGTCGGACGAAAGCTTCGGACTGAAGGTGTAACCCTCCATTGCGAAGTTTTTTATCTCCTCGGTCTTGTCGATTCTTTCGCTGATAATAAAACGGCTCATCATGCCGCGGGCCTTTTTCGCGAAAAAGCTGATCATCTTGTATTGACCGTTTTTCCAGTCGCGGAACTGCGGCGTTATGATCTGCGCATCGAGGTTTTTCTTTTTTACCGACTTGAAGTATTCGTTCGACGCCAGATTGATCAGCGTTTTGTTGGCGTGTTTTTTCAGATCGGCATTGAGCAGATCAGTGACCCGCCGATCCCAGAACTCATAAAGATTTTTACCGGCGGGATTTTGCAGCCGCGTGCCCATCTCCAGGCGATAGGGCTGCATTAAATCGAGCGGCCGCAACACGCCGTAAAGCCCCGACAGAATCCGCAGATGTTTTTGCGCGAAGTCGAGATCCGCCGCCTTGAAGTCATAGGCTTGCAGACCTTCATAAACATCGCCCTTGAAAGCAAACACCGCCGGACGGGCGTTCGACGGTGAAAACGGTTGCGACCAGTCGTGAAACCGCCCGACATTCAAGTCGGCGATCTTGTCGCTGACGCTCATCAGTTTGCCAAGCTCGTCAGCGCTATAGTCGCGGAGGATTTCAACAAGCTTTTCCGATTCGTCGAGTAACCGCGGCTGGGTGGATTTTTTGCTGGGTAAAGGTGTTTCGTAATCCAGCGTTTTCGCCGGAGAGACTACTACAAGCATTGATTGAAGTCCGGATTAGCAATGTGCCGATCATAGCACAGCCACTTTGCGGAGTTCATTGGCGGCCGGCGGCAGGTCGCTGCCGGCCGCAACGCGCAAGACGTTCTAGCGGCTCATCTGCCGGTAATTGGTGTCGATCCATTCCTGATAGCTGCCGTCCATCACGGCGCGCCACCAGTCCTCGTTGGCCAGATACCAGTCGAGGGTTTTGCGGATGCCTTCTTCAAAGGTCACTTTCGGCTGATAGCCGAGTTTTTCACGGATGTACGTGGTATCGATCGCGTAGCGGAAATCGTGACCCGGCCGGTCGGTGACAAAAGAAATCAGCGAATCGTTGGCTTCGCCGCGACTGGCCGGACAATCCGGGAAGCGCGCCTTGAGCGATGCGTCGTCGGCGAATTTTTCTTCCACCAGCCGACAGATCAGACGCACGATGTCGATGTTCTTCCACTCGTTGACGCCGCCTATATTGTAGGTTTCACCAAGCTCACCTTGCTTCAGCACCAGGTCGATGCCATAGGCATGATCTTCCACGTACAGCCAGTCGCGCACGTTGCTGCCGTCGCCGTATACCGGCAGGGTCTTGCCGTGCAGGATGTTCAGCGTAACCAGCGGAATCAGCTTCTCGGGGAAGTGGTACGGGCCGTAGTTGTTCGAGCAGTTGCTCGTGGTGACCTTGAGACCGTAGGTGTGGTGATAGGCGCGCACGAGGAAGTCCGATGCGGCTTTACTGGCCGAATACGGTGAGTTAGGTGCATATGCCGTCTTTTCTGTGAATGCGGGCTCATCGGGGGTCAGTTCTCCGAATACCTCATCAGTCGAAACATGATGAAAACGATGACTTTCCGGATTGAGCCCTTCGATCAACCAAACCTGGCGCGCCGCCTTGAGCAGACTGTGCGTACCCATGATATTGGTTTCCAGAAACGCGTCCGGACCGGTGATAGACCGGTCCACAT
>JAGRHW010000338.1 GCA_020444765.1 Gammaproteobacteria bacterium
TTGTTCGAGACTTCGGTTGAGCTGTGACAGGGCAATCACCGGTACATTCAACTCCTTGGCCAGTGACTTGAGTGAGCGTGAAATCTCGGAGATCTCGGCCGTACGGTTTTCAGAACGTCCGGAAACCTGCATCAACTGCAGGTAATCGATAACGATCAGGCTGAGCTCGCCTTCTTCACGCGCCAGACGCCTGGCCCGGGCGCGCAGCTCGGTGGGCGAAAGCCCGGGTGTATCGTCGATATAGACATTGCGCTTTTGGTCCAGCAGGGAAATCGCCGAGGTGATCCGCGGCCAGTCCGATTCCCCAAGCTGGCCGGACCGGATCTTTCCCAGCTCGACCCGACCGAGCGAGGCCAGCATACGCATGGCCAGCTGTTCGGCCGGCATCTCCATGCTGAAAATCGCCACCGGACCATCGCTTGTCAAGGCGACGTTTTCGGCGATATTCATCGAGAAAGTGGTTTTGCCCATCGAAGGTCGACCGGCGACGATGATCAGATCTGATTTCTGCAGGCCCGAGGTCTTCTCATCGAGATCATCAAAACCGGTCGAAACGCCGGTAATCGCGCCGTCGCTGTTGAACAGCTGATCGATCCGGTCGATCGCGGTCGCCAGAATCGGCCGAATATTCTTGAAGCCCGCGCTGTTGGCGCTGTTCTGCTCGGCAATACCAAAAACCCGTGATTCAGCAAAATCCAGCAGATCCTTGGTGCTTCGCCCTTCAGGACGGTAGGCCGCATCGGCGATCTCGTTGCTGACGCCGATCAACTGACGCAACACCGAACGTTCACGGACGATATCGGCATAAGCCAGGATATTCACCGCACTCGGGGTTTCCTGTTCGAGCGCCGCCAGGTAATGCAAGCCCCCGGCCTCGTCGAGCAGTTCGTGACTATCCAGCCAATCCTTGAGCGTTACGATATCCGCGCGCTGGTCATGCTCGAGCAGATCGCTGATGCCGCGAAAAATGGCGCGATGATCGGCCCGATAGAAGTCCTTTTCGCCGACACGGCCGGCAATCTGATCCCAGGCGGTTTCGCTGCGACCGCTGCGCTCCGTCAGCATCAGTCCACCCAGCACCGCCTGCTCGGCTTCGATGGAGTGTGGTGGCGTGCGGGCGGCCTTGAGCTGGGCGGTCAGGATGGGATCGTCGTAACTCTCTGTCATTGTCTGGAGAAAACCGGGCTAGTCGTTCGGTGGCTGGCAGCGCGTGTCCGGAACAATCCTGAAAATCGCGCCTCCGGCTTTTGCAATTTAACAAAAAAAGGGGCCATCGGCCCCCTTTTTTACGGCGTCAGAAAGACGCCTGTTTATGCTTCCTCGCCAACAACCTCAATGGTGACGTTGACATTGACATCACTGTGCAGATGCACACCGACCTCGAATTCGCCGACTGTGCGCAGGGGGCCGTCCGGCAGACGGATGTCCTTGCGTTCGACCTCGACGCCGATCTGCTCGACAATCGCCGCTGCAATCTGATCGGTACCGATGGAACCGAACAACTTGCCTTCGGTACCGGCACGCGATGTAACGCTGGCGCGTTTGTCCTCCAGCTGCGTCGCCTTCGACTTGGCTGCCGCCAGTACCTCGGCCTGCTGTTTCTCAAGCTCGGCACGGCGTTCGTTTATTTCGGCGATATTGGCTTCGGTCGCCATCATCGCCTTGCCCTGCGGTACCAGGTAGTTACGCGCATAACCCGGTTTGGCATCGACCAGATCACCAAGGCCACCGAGATTCTCAACTTTTTCCAATAATATTACTTGCATCGTCAAATCCTATAGTAGCGGGCAGTACAGGACGCCCCTTCAATCAATTGCTTCCGAGTTTTCGCAAGTTCAGCCAGTTATCGGCCATGCCGAGCGCACCCAGCAGAATCACGGTGTGCGGAAACAGAAAAAACAATAAGCCATAAATACCGATCAGCCAGCCCTTGTTCATTTTCCGGCCATCGACCAGCCCGTGAAAAACCGCCAGGCCCTGAAAGAAAAACAAGGCGATGGCGATAGGCGCAACATTGACGAAAACCGGTAAACCAAGCAGTATCGCCAGCACCGAAACACCCACCGCCAGGGCCGCAGGCAAAGCGCCGAAACGCAAGCCATGAAACTCCGAACGAAATCCACCGGGGTTATACAGGCCCGCCTGCCAATATCTGGCGATCAACAAACTGATGATAGTACCAAGCATCATCACGGTCAGGAAAGCGCCGCTCATCATATGCGACGACTGCGCAATCGCCGAGCGCAACACCTCTTCTTCGACCGCGAACTGCTGACTGACCTGCTCGACCGGGAACTGCTCCAGAACCAGCGCTTCCCAGTACGCCGCGGGATCGCCCATCAGCAGATACATGCCAAGCACCACCACCATGGCCAGCAGGCCGGCCAGCAACAGGGTGCGCGCCAGATCCACCGTCTCGCGCAGGAACAGCGCAAGCACCACCACCGGAATCCAGAAAACCGACAGCAGTTGCAAACCGGCAATGAAGCTGCCGCTGAGGTAAAACGTAAACGCGCTGGTCAACACCGCCGCGATGACAAATACCGGCACCCCACCGGCGATTCCCTTGCGTAAAAAAACCAGTCCGATGACGGCGCCGCTCAACCAGGCGACCGGCGGGATGAAGATTGTCAGCAACAAAAAAAGCGTCGCCGGAAGCGCGGCCTGCAGAGGTCCGCGCATCGCGTATGTAGCCAGCTTCAGCATCTTCGGTCGTGGCGCGCCCAAGCGGACACGCCCGGTTTTTTAATGCTGGTCGCTATACGGCAACAGGGCCAGGTAACGAGCGCGCTTGATCGCTGCAGCCAGTTGGCGCTGGTAACGCGCCTTGGTGCCGGTGATACGGCTCGGTACGATTTTGCCGGTTTCGGTAATGAAACCTTTCAGCAATTCAAGATCCTTGTAATCGATATCCGTAATGCCTTCAGCGGTAAAACGGCAATATTTTCTGCGTCTGAAATAACGTGACATAGCGGTTCTCCGGATTATTCGTTGGTGTCGGTATCGTCTGATTCGTCATCCGAATCATCGTCATCATCGATGTCGCCCGAATCGTCGTCATTGCTGACGGCATCCGAACCCGCGCTCTTGCCATCGTCTTTCTTGAGCAGCGGCGACTCGCCGGTAACCGCTTCATTCATGACCAGGATCATGTTACGGATGACCGCATCGTTAAAGCGGAAAGCACTCTTGAGCTCTTCAAGCGCTTCGTTGCCACACTCGATGTTCAGCAGAATATAGTGCGCCTTGTAGATCTTGTTGATCGGGTAAGCCAGTTGGCGGCGGCCCCAGTCTTCATGGCGGTGAACGGTCCCACCTGCGGTTTCGACGATACTGCGGTAACGCTGCACCATCGCAGGCACTTGCTCGCTCTGGTCCGGATGAACCAGAAATACTACTTCATAGTGTCTCATTAGGACTCCTTATGGGTTTTGCCTGCCAACCTGGGCGAGGCAAGGAGGATTGCGACAAAACGATTTTGTCGCGACGAAAATCAAAGAGCGGGGATTATAGAGAATAGCCCGGCAAAGCGCAAACGCCTTTCACTCACGCCTGACGCTGGCGTACGGCCTCGTACAGACAAATGCCGGTCGCCACCGACACATTCAGGCTGGAAACCGAGCCGGCCATCGGGATAACGACCAGTTCGTCGCAAAGCTCACGGGTTAGTCGGCGCAACCCCTTACCCTCGGCGCCCATCACGATGGCCACAGGGCCGGCGTAGTCGATCTCGGTATACAGGCGTTCGGCCTGGTCGTCGGTGCCCATGACCCAGACGCCCTGCTGTTGCAGCCGTTCCAGCGTGCGCCTCAGGTTGGTAACCTGATAAAACGGTACGCGATCGGCCGCGCCGGCGGCTACCTTGCGCACCACCGGCGTGATGCCCACGGCCCGGTCTTTCGGCACGATCACCGCGTCCACGCCGGCGGCATCGGCGGTGCGCAGGCAGGCACCGAGATTATGCGGATCCTGCACGCCATCGAGCACCAGAATCAGCCAGTTCCGCCCCTCGACGGACAAGGCATCCAGCAAGGCGTCTTCACCGTGCACAAGCGCCGGACGGTATTCCGCGACGACCGATTGATGACGCGCGCCGGAGGTCAGTTTGTCGAGGGTTTTCTTATCGGCGAATTCGAGCCGGATCCCGGCCGAGCGCGTGGTTTCAGCCAGCTCACTGAAGCGTTTGTCTTTTCTCGACCCATCGACGATAACCCGCAGGATGTTGCTTCGATCGTT
>JAGRHW010000339.1 GCA_020444765.1 Gammaproteobacteria bacterium
TGGTCACCCTTGCAATACTGATGACGATCGTGCCCAGCATGGGCGGTATTGCCGGCAGCCAGACGCTGACCATCGTGATCCGCGCGCAGGCGATCGGCCAGATCAACAAATCCAACACCCGCTGGCTGCTGTTCAAGGAGATCATGGTCGGCCTGCTCAACGGTGCGCTGTGGGCCTGTATCGTCGGTGTGGTTACCTACTGGTGGTTCGGCGATTACCAGATCGGCATCGTTATCGGGCTTGCAATATTGACCAACCTGGGCGCCGCCGCCCTGTCGGGGGTGCTGATTCCGCTGGTGCTCAAGGTCTTCAATATCGATCCGGCGCTGGCCGGCGGTGTCATTCTCACCACCATCACCGACGTGGTCGGGCTGCTGGCGTTTCTCGGGCTGGCGACGCTGATTCTCCTGAACTGAACCCTTGGGCCGTTTTTACGGCGAAACGAAGTCGTTCATTTCTTGTTGGATTTTTTCCCGGGCCTTCGCCAGGGTTTGCAGACAGAGGGATTTTTTCGCCGCGAAGCGTTTATCGTCCAGCGCGCTGACTTTCTCGATCCGGCGCTGCAGCGCGACCTCGGCGAGAAAGCGGGAAAAACGCCGCCATTCATACAGGCCGTCGAGCGAACAGATACGCAACAGCGGAAAACTGTCGATTTGAAAAACATTTTCCGGCCCCCATTGCAGACCTTCACCGATCGCCATCAGCAGCCGCTCGTGGCTGGCCGGGTTTTCCAGCGCCAGAAACTTTTCCGCCAGCACCAACCAGTCCGCTTGCGCCGAATCGACCGCCAGCAAAAACATATTGATCGCCAGGGGATCGCTGAAAATTTCCTGATGAACCGCATCAATACCGCGTGAGCGGATTTGTCCGCTGATTTCTTCCGGTACGATGGGGTAAGTGATTTCCGCCAGCGCCGGCGCGTTACAGAAAATACCGAGAAACAGGAAGGCGGCTCGGGCGCTTTTCATGCGCCGAAGATTTTTTGCCACCAGCGTTTGCGGCTGCCGGTCTGCGGAAAGGCGTCGGGTAAATCGCAGGGCGGCAGCTCGCTGATGACCCAGCCCGGCAAAATCGTCTGGCCGGACGAGCCGCACGACGCACCGAGATTGTTCGGGTCGAAAACCTTGATCAGCGACGGATTCCGACGATCGTCGACATAGACGACGCCGCAATAGTCTTCCGCATGATCCTTGCGCAGCAGCTCATCGAGTTCGCCGATAAAGCGCAACAGATCGGCGTGCTCGAGCGGCTCGACCGGCACCGCTTCGCCAACCGCGTAAACGAACCAGCGGCGTTGCGGATTGTCGCGCAGCACAGCCCACAGCTCATCGAGCATCGGCCAGCGCAGGATGCTCTCGAAACGCCCCTGGAACTTTTGCAAAAACGGCGGACTGGCGGACAAAGCCTCACCCATCGACGTGTACCGGTTCACGCGCTTCCGGCCAGGAATTCAACACCGCCTGGATCAGGGTCGCCAGCGGTATCGCGAAAAAGACGCCCCAGACACCCCACAAGCCGCCAAAAAACAGCACCGCAACAATAATCGCGACCGGATGTAGATTGACCACCTCGGAGAACAACAACGGCACCAGCACGTTACCGTCGAGAATCTGCACGACCTGGTAAGCCAGTAACAGATACCAGAATTGCGGCGTAATACCCCACTGAAAAAACGCAATCAGCGCGACCGGCACGGTCACTGCGACCGCGCCAACGAACGGAATGATGACCGACATGCCGACGGTAAAACTCAGCAGCATCGCAAAATTCAGCCCCATCAGAGCAAAGGTCACGTAGGTAACCACCCAGACGATGATGATTTCGATAAACTTTCCGCGGATGTAATTGGCAATCTTGCCGTCCACTTCCAGCCAGACCGCCAGCGACAGATCGCTGCTTTTGGGCAGAAACTTCCGCGCCCAGTCGAGAATCAGGCGCTTGTCCTTGAGCGTGAAAAACACGATCAAAGGCACCAGCACCGCATAGATACCGAGCACCAGGATATTGGCGACATTGCTGATCGAAAACGACACGATCGCCTGACCGACCGATCCCAGCTGATTACGCAGGCTGGCGATTACTTCGTTGATCTGTTCGACAGTAAACAGCGCCGGATAGCTCTCCGGCAGGGCCAGCAGCATGTCCTGGCCGGAGGCGATCATGGTCGGCAGTTCGCGCACCAGCTGGGTAACCTGTTTGGACAGCAGCGGCAACACGCCGAATACCAGCGCAAGCGTAAAGATCAGGAAGACCAGCAGCACGATTGTCGCAGCCAGGGTCCGCGGGATGTGCCGGCGCTCCATCGCACTGACGATGCCCTCGAGCAGATAGGCCATGACAACGGCCACCAGCACCGGCGCGAGTATATCGCCGAGAAATATCACAATCCCGAAAATGACGACCAGCCCCAGCAGCAGAATCACTGCCTGGGGGTCGGAGAAGTTCCGGTAATACCAACCGCGGATTATGTCGTACATTTTGCCGTGTAGTCGATTCAGTCCGGGGACGGCTGAGGGGTTCGCCCGTCAGCAGCCCTTGCGTCGCAAATAATTCAAATCAGCCATTATATCGGAATGTCCGGGCGGTTTTATGAATCATTTTCCGGCGTCGGGGATCGCCTTGTACAGTTGGTAATACTTGTCGAACAGGACTTCCAGCTCTGCGATCACCTCATCGGCGGCGCGACCGCCCATGACATGGCTCGACATCAGTACGGTCGTTTCATTAAACAGGGTACCGGTATCAAGCATCGAGTAAGTACGGCGCAGGCGTTTTATCGCCCCGATTACCGACTCGTCCGCTGGCGGTTCGACATGCGCCGGCACCGTCGGAAGGACCGCCGCCTGCCCGGTCTGGCAGCGGGTCAGCAGAAACTCGGCAAATGCCAGCAGGCTTTCAGATGAAGCGTCATCAAGTTGACGGTAGATCGCTAACAGATCTTTGCTTTTGCGCTTCATGATCGTCCGCTACTGTAACTTGTCGAAAGCGCTGGCCTCTGCCTGGAAACCACGCCGTGCTTATTGTGCAGCTCGCTCGGCCGCGAGTCTGACGGCCTCGCCATGACGTTTCTCGCAATACTTGCGGGCAAACTGGAACAGGTCGTCCATCAGGCTCGAACGGAATTTCTGCCGCTGGCGCACAAAAGAAAACTGTCTTTCCAGCGACGGCTCCAGCTCGATGGCGCACAAGGTGCCGAGCTTGAGTTCCTTGACGATAGCCGCCTCGGAAACCACCGAAATCCCCATGCCCGCCTCCACAGCGCCTTTGATGGCTTCAGTGCTGCCAAGTTCCAGGGCGATATTGAGCTGGCTTTCATCATAGCCCGCGTCCTGCAGAAAGCTGGCGATAACGCTGCGGGTGCCGGAACCGCCCTCTCGGAAGATAAACGGATATTCGAGAAGTTCGGAGGTCTTCAGCGACTTGCGACCGGCAAGTTCGTGGTCCTGCGAGGCGATAACCACCAGTTTGTCGATCTGGCAGGCCTCGACCAGCAGCAGCTTGTTGTTGATTTCGCCTTCGACGATACCGAGATCGATGGCATTGTCTTCGACCATGCTGACAATCGCGGTCGTGTTGGCTACCTTGAGGCGGATTCTGACATCCGGAAAGCTTTCCTTGAAGTCGCCGAGCAGCGCCGGCAGCATGTACTCGGCGATGGTGGTGCTGGCGCCGATCGTCACGTTGCCGGTTTTGTCGCCGGTCAGGCGTTTCACGGATTCCTGCATCTCGCTGTACAGATCGAAAATCCGCTCGGCATAGTTATCGACGATCTCACCGGCGTCGGTCAGGCTGATCTTGTTGTGCCCTCTGTCGAACAAGCGGGTGTTGAAGTCTTCCTCAAGCTGACGTACCTGAAAGGTCACAGCCGGCTGAGTCATGTTGAGAATTTCCGCGGCTTTGGTAAAACTCAGCACACCGGCGACGGTGTGGAACACTTGCAACCTTCGATCTGACATCTCGATATCCCCTCAAGCGCGGCGTCTTGCCACGGTTCGTATTCGACAGCACCTTCATTGATGCTTTCTGGCTAAGCCCGGGCCTGACACTCAGACCCGGCTATGGCATCTGCGCAGGGCGACTCAGGTTTCGAAACGCTTGCGCATAAACGAATAATACAACACCGGTATAACGATCAGGGTCAGCAGGGTCGATACCAGGATTCCCGAGATCAGGGAAATCGCCAGACCGCTGAAAATCGGATCGTCGAGTATGAAAAGCGCCCCGA
>JAGRHW010000033.1 GCA_020444765.1 Gammaproteobacteria bacterium
TGTCTCGCGCTACGGCAAAAAAGCTTTCGATGACTTTTTAACCCGCGCCATGCCGGCAAGCGATTTTTTGCTCGGCCAGTTGTCCGAGAACCTCGACACGGGTGAAGTCGGCGGTAAAGCAAAACTGGCGCAGGACGCCAAACCACTGATCAAATCCATGCCCGATGGCGTCTACAAACAGTTAATGATCAAAAGACTCGAAACCGTTGTCGGTACTTCGCTGAACGAGCCGATCACAACCAGCAGCCCTCAGCAGGCAGAACCCGCGAGTCGGGTAAACCCGCCGGCAAACGCTTCACGCTCCGCTGTGTTGCGCAGAGCCGTGGCGCTGACGCTGCAAAAACCGGCTGTCGCCGCGCAGCTTGCTGACGAAAGCTGTCTGTTCAAGACCGACTCCATCGGCGGTGAATTGCTGCTGGGCCTTGTCAAACTGTGTAAATCCAACCCGACGATCAGTACCGCGAGCCTGCTGGCGCACTTTCGTGACACGACGCACTTCAACGGGCTCAGCAAACTCGCTTATCAGGAACTGCTGCCCAGCCATCTCGAACTGTCGGACGAAGCAGCCGAGCAGGAACTCGGCGACATCATGCGCCGGCTGTCCCGCCAGTCGCAAAAACGCGATGCCCTGCTGGTTCAACCATCGCAGCAGGTCGGCTTGCTGTCCTTGCGAAAATCCAGGGTACCTTCCTGACCGTGCGCGAAATCCGTCTGTTTTCCGGGCAAACGCTCAGTCCCCGAACGGTTATAGAACTCGACCGCGACGCCGGCAAACATGCAAGCCAGGTACTGCGCTTGAAAGCCGGCGCCGACCTCACCCTGTTTAACGGCGATGGCAAGGACTATTTCGGCAAAATCCTGGAAAGCGGAAAATCGACCCGCGTGGAAATTCTCGCGGAAAAAGAAAATGCAAGCGAGTCACCTTACAAAATAAAACTCGTACAAGGCATCTCACGCAGCGCCAAAATGGACTTTACCCTGCAAAAATCCACCGAACTTGGCGTTACCGAAATACAAGCCGTCATTTGCAAACGATCCATTGTCAATTCAGAGCAAGCGCGACTGGAAAAAAAGCTTCGTCACTGGCAATCCGTCATCATCAGCGCCTGCGAACAATCCGGCCGCAGTATCGTTCCGCCACTGGCGCCGGTGTGCGACCTTGATACGTTTCTGGGCAATGTAAAGCCAGACTCCACGACACGGATCATGCTGGATCCGGCTGCCGGACATGCTCTTGCATCCATGACACCCGACCAGCCTGCCTGCGAACTGCTGATCGGCCCGGAAGGTGGTTTCGATCCGGACGAGGTGGACGCGGCCATACGCGCGGGTTTTGTCCCGCTAAGCTTTGGCCCGCGCGTTTTGCGCACGGAAACGGCAGGCCTGGCAGCAATCGCCGTTTTGCAGTCGCGTTTTGGTGATATGGGCTGATCAATCAGAGGAGCGGATCGTCAATGTTGTTTTCCAGACCAATGACACACCGTCCGGCGCTGATCGCGCTGGCGCTTTTTATATCGGTTACTCTCTACGCCTGCTCCAGTCTGCCGCTGACAAAGCCCGAAGCGCCGATCGTCAGCGTCGCCGATGTGCGCCCGCTCAACCTGAGCTTTACCGAGCAAAGACTGGCCTTCACCCTGCGCGTCGAAAACCCCAACGCCTATGATTTGCCGCTCGAAGGCCTGGATTTTATCGCCTCCTTTGCCGGGCATGAGATCGCCACCGGCGAAAGTCATCAGGAAGTAACCATCCCGGCCAAAGGTGAGGCCATGCTCGAGGTCGAGGTCAAAGCCGGCGTCGACAAGCTGATCTCGCAATTTCAGTCGATGCTGAATGCGCAGGAAATCAATCTGGATTACGGCGTCAAGGGAAGAGTCAAACTCGCCAACTGGCCGAGCAGGATTCCGTTTGATGTCAAAGGTGAGATCGCCCCGCCACAACAGCCATAAAACCCGGCATGCCTAGCCAAGATCAATGCCCGGCAGTTTGAGGCTTTGTACCAGCTGCTTGATTTCAAAGCGCGCGGCCACGTGCGACATATTGTTTTTTTCCTCGGCCTTCAGCTCTGAAATATCCATCAGCGTCAGCCCTTTGGGAAACAATTCGCGGTAAACTACACGCTCCGACAAGCCTGGCACATAACGAAAGGCAATCTTTTTTTGCAGCTCTTCTATGGCCTGGTGAACGCGCTGCATATTGCGCGTGCTGAGTGTCGAAATGCGATTGCGCATCACTACCCAGTCCAGCGCTTTTTTACCGTATAGCGTGCGTTGCTTGCGGCTTTCCCAGACCGTTTCACTGTAATGACTGAGTTTTTTGACCGAATAATCGCTGTCGTTGACCTGCCCGATCAGATCCAGGTCGACGAAACTGTCGTTCATCGGGGTAACCAGGGTATCGGCGATACTGTGGGCAAGCCTTGCCATATTCGTGTCGTTGCCCGGGCAGTCGATCACGATAAAATCATTGCGCGCGGCAAGCGCTTTCAGCAAGTCTCCCAGACGCTGCTTTTCGTCGGCATCGCGCTCGGCGCTGGTGTTCAGTTGAGATGCGGGAACCACGTGTGACTCGGGGATCAGCAAAGGCTCATCATGTTTGCTTTGATACGCCTCGCGGTTTTCGATATAGCGGTGCAGCGAGCGCTGTCTTGCATCCAGATCAACCGTTGCAACCTTGGCCCCTGCCTTCAGCAGCGTCACCACGACATGCATCGCGGTCGTTGACTTGCCGGTACCACCCTTTTCATTGCCGAACACAATCACATGCGCTACAGGGCTGGTTTGATCGCTCACTGAATTTCCTCACGGGCCGCGTGACTTGCTGAGCGGCAGTGTACCTGATCAGGCAAATTTCATGAAGCGTCTTGGTGCTTGTTTGAAACGATCAGCGATCGGGCCGGTCGGCCAGTTGGGTTTTTGACGCACAAAAGAAAATGCCCTGCCGGACAGGCAGGGCCAATGAAGGAAATACCACTAAAAGGTCTAGCTATTGCACAACAACAGCGGCGCAATAATAGTCATAGGTTTGATCAGGATAACCGTTATAACGCCACATATAGGGTCCGATAATCTGGCGGAAAAAGAAGCCGCGACTCTCGGTTTGCGGATCGAAGTCATCGACCCGGATCTGGATAAAGGCATCGTACTCGCGGTCCAGCACGGAGGCCGCGAATTGATCACCCGGTAATTCGATAACATCGGTCGCATTGTCGGGCGGCAGCACCTCACGCTCGATCAGTACGTAGGGGTCTGGCGCTTCCACCTGCAGACAGGACTTCATATCGTTCCACTGTTGCAGAATGTAATCGGGTGAGGCTATCAGCTCGTAATTCGGATCGGCGTAGTTGATACGCAGATTCGTGCCGTCGGGTATGATGACGTTGGCCGACTCGTCCTCGAGCACACCGCTGGGCGTGCTTTGTTCGTTGCCAGCTTCAAGATTGTTATTGAACCCGTCGCCGCCGGAATCACAGGCCGCCAGGAAAAAAGCGCTTGCGCAAAAAATACCAGCCAATAAAGCGTTCTGACTCTTTATCACCGTGTCTTACTCCGCTATGAAAACACCAGTCAACCTTGAGGCAAGCGTGCCATCGCTTGCGACTCTCCATGTTCTTTGGTTAGCAATTTCAACGCCAGATTGAATTGACCTTGAAGCCGGTGATAATTACGACTGTTGGCGACGCCATTTGCGGACCGAACGGTTGATCACGCAAGAGGCTGCAATCATGCCAAACGTCGCGGTGACGAAGACCGCCGAGCCATAGCCACGGTCGCAATCCAGACTGACACCCTTGACGCCTGGCTTGCGGTGCCCGATCGCGCCATCGGCCTGCGGATACAGGGGTTGCTCGGTGGAAAAAACACAATCCACGCCAAAACGACGACGGGGATTTTTTGTCCAGCCGTATTCGGAGCGCAACCGCGAACGGACCTTGGCGGCCAGCGGATCGTTCCAGGTCTTGCTCAGATCGGCGACCTGTACAGCCGTCGGGTCGACCGCGCCGCCGGCGCCGCCGGTCGTCACCACAGGGATCGCGTTGCGCTTGCAGTAATAGATCAGATCCGCCTTGAAGCGGACATTGTCGATGGCATCGATCACGTAATCGAAGCCGCCGTCCAGGTGCGCGGCCAGGTTGTTGGTGACCAGCAAATCATCGACCGGCCGGCAATCGCAGGCCGGATTGATGTCGCGGATTCGCTGCGCCATCACCTCGACCTTGGGTTGGCCGAGCGTGCTGCCCAGGGCGTGGATCTGGCGATTGATATTGGTTTCGGCGATGTCGTCGTTGTCGATCAACACCAGGCTGCCGATGCCGCAACGGGCCAGGGATTCAGCCGCCCAGGAGCCGACCCCGCCGATGCCGACCACACAGACACGCAGGCGCCGGAAGCGTTCGGTCATATCCTGGCCGTAAACGCGGGTCAGCGCGGAAAAGCGGTTATCGATGTCGTTCATTTGAACAGGCCCTAGATGCCTTCGAGCAAGCTTGGATTGCTCAGATGGGTCACATCGTTGAGCGAAACAGCCGTGTAATCGCCCGCCGCATTTCGCTGCAGAATATTCACGCAACAATTCTGCTGTTTGAGTCCGGCGCGGAACTTCAGATCGCGGGCCAGTATATGGGCGATCAGACTTTTGGCAACGCCGCCGTGCGTGCTGATCAGCAGGGTTTCCGAATCGTGCCGTTCAAGCATGGCCTGCCAGAAGCGCCCTGCCCGGGCGTGAAACGCCTGCAGGCTTTCCCCGCCCTCGGGCTCGAAGCTTTCCCAATGCGGATGAGCTTTGACCGCCTCCATCAGCGTATGCACGGTCCCGCCCTGGAACTCGCCATAATGCCGCTCGCGCAAATCGGGGGAATATTCTACCGGCAGATTACCGCCGGCGCGGATGATCGCTGCAGTCGTCGCCACGCTTCGCTGCAGATCGCTGGAATAGATCTTGTCGATGTTTTCCTCGCTGAGCACGTGTCCCAGCTCTTCGGCCTGCCGCTCGCCCTGGTTGTTCAACCGGGTGTCTAGCTGGCCCTGGATTCGCCGCTGCAGATTGAAGTCGGTAACACCGTGCCGCACGATGATCAGTTTCATTAATTAAAGTTCCTGCGTCTACTGATGTACTATTGCAGCCGGAATTCTAGCAAGTCTGATCCTCTATGAGCGAACAACCTAAACTCACCAGCCGCGCAGTACGCAGTTTCGTTATCCGCAGCGGACGCACGACCCAGGGGCAATTGCGCGCCATCGAATCCTGCTGGCCGGCCTTCGGCCTGGATTACCGCGCCGAGCCGTTTGACTGGACAGCCGCGTTTGGCCGAAGCGCGCCACTGTGGCTGGAAATCGGCTTTGGCAACGGGGTGCAGACCGCGCACCTTGCCGGGCTCTACCCGGAGATCAATATCCTCGGCCTGGAAGTGCATATGCCGGGCGTCGGTCATTTGATGGCGCTGGCCCAGAAAAACGAGCTGAACAACCTTCGCATCATGCGCCACGATGCCGTTGAAGTTCTGCAAAACTGCGTGACCGACAACAGCGTCGAGCGCCTGTTGTTGATGTTCCCCGATCCGTGGCCGAAAAAAAAGCATCACAAGCGGCGCATCGTCCAGGCCGATTTCGTCAAACTGGTGGCCGACAAGCTCAAACCGGGCGGCGTGTTTCACCTGGCCACCGACTGGCTGCCTTACGCCGAATGGATGCTCGAGGTCATCAGCGACAATCCGGCTCTGCAAAATCTGTCGGCGAACGGTGACTTTGTCGAAGCGCCCGATTACCGCCTGCTGACCAAATTCGAACAGCGCGGCCTGAAGAAAGGTCACGAGGTACGCGATCTGCTTTTTCGCAAAAATTGAAAAAACGGCGGGGGTTTTCTAAACTTGGAGGATTTTTCTGAAAATTCCACCGGAACGGCTACGCTCAGCCTGTTACTTTGCGGATTTTCCACGCGTCGATAGCGTTTAATTCAACACCAACGTTTTCTGCCGTCGGCCTGAATCCGGCCATACTAGTGGGTGAGCATGAACACATGACCGAATCCATCGCTCTGACAACCGAAATGATCCTGGTGCTCGCGATCCTGGGGTTTACCATTTATCTCTTTGTCTCGGAGCGGGTTCGCGTCGACGTGGCGGCCATTCTGGTGATGGTGCTGCTCGGCCTGACGACGATGATTCCGACGATCGAGCCGCTGGTCAGCAACCGCGAACTGTTTACCGGCTTTTCCAGTAACGCCGTGTTGTCGATCATCGCGGTCATGATCATCGGCGCCGGCCTCGACAAAACCGGCATCATGTCGCGGGTCGCCTCGGTGATTCTGAAAAAAGGCGGCAGCACCGAAAAACGTATTATTCCGCTGGTTTCCGGCACGGTCGGCTTTATCTCCAGCTTTATGCAGAATGTCGGCGCGGCCGCGCTGTTTTTGCCGGTGGTCAGCCGGATCTCCCGACGCACCGGTCTGCCGATGTCGCGTCTGCTGATGCCGATGGGCTTTTGCGCAATCCTCGGCGGCACCGCCACCATGATCGGTTCAAGCCCGCTGATCCTGCTCAACGATCTGCTCAATACCTCCAACAAGTCGCTGCCCGCCGATCAACAGATGCAGCCGTTTCATTTGTTTTCGGTCACGCCGATCGGCATCGCGCTGATCGCAACCGGCATCGCCTATTTTATCTTCGCCGGCCGTTTCGTGCTGCCGGCGGCGCGCGAAGATGGCGAGAAAACCTCGCGTGCCTCGGACTATTTCAAGCGTGTCTATCAGATCAGCGGTGAGCTGGTCGAGGCCCGCGTGCAGACCGCCAGCCCGATGCTCGGCATGACGATTCAACAGGTCGCCGACAACTACCCGGACCTGCCCTTCGTGGTCGCGCTGTACGACGGCGAAGTCGTCAAGGTGCCGCCGGGGCTGGACGAGATGATCTGGGCCGGCACCGTGGTCGGTCTGATGGGCGACCGCGAGCAGATCGAGATGTTCTGCGAGGCCTTCCACTGGGAGGTCAAGGGTGAGCCGGACCGGTTCGCCGATGTGCTGAATGCGCAGTACAGCGGCATCGCCGAGATCGTTATTCCGCCGACCTCATCGCTGATCGGCAAGAAAGTCAGCGACATCAAACCCCGGCGGAATTTCGGCGCCAATATTCTGCAAATCTACCGGGCCGACCTGGTGATCGAGAAAAATTTCGGCGACGCCACCCTCAAGGCCGGTGATACGCTTGTCGTGCATGCGGCCTGGAAAGACATCAACAAGATGTCGAAAAACAGCGATTTTGCGGTGGTGACGGATCACAAATACGAGGAATTGCGACCGGAGAAAGTCCGCTACGCGCTGATTTTTTTCTCCATCGCGCTGGTGCTGATTCTGTTTTCCAATCTGCTGCTGTCGGTCGCCCTGCTGGTCGGCGCGATCGGCATGATAATCAGCGGCGTCCTGAGTATCGACGAGGCCTATGAATCGGTCAGCTGGCAGACCGTGTTTTTGCTCGCCAGCCTGATTCCGCTGGGCCTGGCGGTGGAATCGTCCGGCACGGCGGCCTGGATTGCCCAGAAAACCCTGCTGCTGCTCGGTGACGTACCGATCTGGATTCTGCAGGCGGTCATCGCGGTACTGGCGACATTTTTCACGCTGGTGATGTCGAATGTCGGCGCGACGGTGCTGCTGGTACCGCTGGCGGTCAATATCGCGCTTGGCGCCGGCGCCGATCCGGCGCTGTTTGCCCTGACGGTGGCGATCTCGACATCCAACTCGTTTCTGATCCCCACCCATCAGGTAAACGCGCTGATCATGGGTCCGGGCGGCTATCAGGTCGCCGATTTCATGAAGGCCGGCGGAATCATGACGATTCTATTCCTGGTCGTCAGTTTGATCATGTTGAATATTGTATTTTAGTGTTCACTGATTTAGTCTTGCTTGCGGATTAATGAAGAAAATCAGAGAATCCCTCATATAAAAGACAGGCAAAACGATAAGCCTGCACTGAATAACAAGTTCCCTCGCTATTACAATTTCTGCTTTGCCGGATCATTCCTGCGTTCAGGCCGATTCGCGGGCAATATAAGAATTTTATTTAAATATCAGGAACTTGACTATGTCCAGAAAACATCCCGTTATCGCTGTAACCGGCTCATCCGGCGCCGGCACCACCTTTGTCAAACGTGCTTTTGAAAACGTCTTCCGCCGCGAGAACATCAACCCGGCAGTCGTTGAAGGCGACAGTTTTCACAGCCTTTCACGCGAGGAATTCAAAGCCGCAGTGACCAAGGCCGAAAAGGCCGGCAACAACAACTTCAGCCATTTCGGCCCGGAGGCCAACGACTTCAGGGCTCTCGAGGCCTTGTTCAAGAGCTATGGCGAAACCAGTACCGGCAAAAAACGCTACTACCTGCACAACGAGGAAGAAGCGGCGCAGCACAACAAACGCCTCGGCTGCAAAAAGAATCCCGGCGAATTCACGCCCTGGGAAGACATCCCGGCCGGTACCGATATCCTGTTTTACGAGGGGTTGCATGGCCTGGTCGCCGGTGACGGTTACAACGTCGCCCAGTATGTCGACCTCGGCGTCGGCGTGGTACCGAGCGTCAACCTGGAATGGATACAGAAAATCCATCGCGACAACGCCGAGCGCGGTTATTCCGCCGAAGCGATCGTCGACACGATTCTGCGCCGCATGCCCGATTATGTTCATCACATAGCGCCGCAGTTCTCCCGCACCGATATCAACTTTCAGCGCGTGCCGATCGTCGATACCTCCAACCCGTTTATCGCCCGTGATATTCCGACCGCTGACGAAAGCATGGTGGTGGTGCGTCTCAGCGATCCGAAAAAATTCGACGTTGATTTCCCGTATCTGCTGACGATGCTGCACGATTCGTTTATGTCTCGTCGTAATACGATCGTGGTACCGGGCGGCAAGATGGGACTGGCCATGGAGATTATTCTGACGCCGATCATTCAGCGTATGATCAAGAACATTCACTAACTTAATCGTGAACCATCCGCCGGACCAGCTCCGGCGGATGTGGTTTCGCTCAGGCGTTTTTCAGCCAGCCTAGCGGATTTTGCGGGTCTATTTTATCCATAAACGGTTTTTGCCGATCGCTGCTGGTCACCTGATAGACCAGCCCAATCCAGTTGCCGACCACCGCCTCGCCCGTGTCGTGCCAGGTATTGTGCAGCAGGGGCAACAATATATCTTCCGGAAATACAGGCACAGCACTTCTAGACTGCAAGGCCGCATCGACACGCTCCCGGTATTCATCGAGTATCGCGCCGGCCTTGACCGAGAAGTAATTGAGTGGAAACGGCGGGTAGTTTTCCAGCACGCCCTTGACGTAATTGCCAACCTCACGCTTGTATTCCTTGAGCAGCGAAATAATATCGAATTCAGGATGTCCCTGAAAATACACGGTTCGCAAGCCATCCTCGCTGACCAGCAAATGGACGCCGGCCGCTTCGCTTTCGACCAGTACATGCAGCCCGGCCGCTTCGACCTGCTCCCGGCTGACCTCGTTAAAGCGCGAGTGCGGAACGTCGAACTGTGTATTCACATCATTGACCAGCGGGTGCGAACCGTCGACGACCTTGTGTGAAAACACACCCCAGCGCTTACTCGGCAAATGGCGGCGCTTGATGCCGTGGCGAAACTGCAGAACGGCGTGACTGGCCAGGCATGAGCACAGCACCGAGGTGACGTTTTCCTGCGCCCAGCTGTAAACTTCCATCAAAGGCTCCCAGAAAGGCTCGCTGGCCAGATCCGGCTGCGTCACGTTGGCGCCGGTGATAATCAGCCCGTCGAGCCCCTGCTCGCGGATATCATCGAAGGTGTCATAGTACTGCCCGATATGCGCCTGCGCCGTCGAACCGCGCTTCAGCGAGGGCAAGGTAAACGGGTGCATATAGAACTGGGCGATCGGGTTACTTTCGCCAACCAGTCTGAAAAACTGCCGCTCGGTCGCCGCCAGTGCCGCGTCCGGCATCATATTCAGCAGGCCGAAATGCAACTCCCGGATATCCTGATGTTGCGCCCGCTCCGGCGTCATGACGGTAAGCCCTTCCTCGCGCAGGCGCTGAAAGGTCGGCAGTTCGTTATGGGCGACTATCGGCATGGCTCAGTTATCCGTTGGTAATCGCTTGTTCGAGCAGTTCGAGAAATCCGTTTTCATCCCTGACCTGAAAGACATCCTGCGCATCGACGGTATAACCGTAGCGGTCGGCGATTTTCTCATAGCGCGGAATCCGCGAGGCGAACAGACGCGGGAAAACCCAGCGTACGAAATCATCCGGATCGATGGTGGCCACGTAATCGATAGCGTTTTCCTGACGGTAGATTTCCAGCTGTTCGTCAAGAAAGCTTTCCCGGTAATACAGCGGCTTGGGATCCTGCTCGGCGCGTTCGATCAGCTGTTGTTCATCGTAATCGCTGGCCTTGATATAGATAATCATCGTGTGTTCGGCCAGCAGTTCAAGCACCGCCGGATCGTCCAGCTCGCAAAGACTGCCACCGACGTCATTGATAAAATACTGGTAGCCGTAAATCTTGTGGGCTTTGTCGATAAATTCCGGCACATCCATCATCGCCGACACTTCCGCCTTATGATGCAGACGCTGACGCTTCTTGAACTCGCTCAGCGACAGGCCGCCGAGCTCCGGGTTGCCAAGTTTGCCCAGAAAAGCCGAGACCGGCTTCAGGTGATCGACCGTGATATTGTTGCCGATATACAGCGAATCCGAGCGCAACAGATCGCGCAGAAACGGCACCTGCATGGCTTGTATTTTAATATTGTCGAGAATCGCCTCGTTCAGATAGCGGGTGCCGATCCGGTAATCCCCGGAATAATGAAACCAGTGTGAGGAGCGCAGCATATTGGCCAGCGTCGTTTTGCCAACTCCGGACATACCCAACAACGTAACAGACTTGTATTTCCAGTCACGAAATTCCTGAATAGTTAACTTCACTGCCTGCCCGCCTTATTGCTGCATCGGCAGGGTATCGCACGATTCCATCTTGCCGGACTTGAGCCCTGTAAGAAACCATTCGGCACGCTGCTCGGAACTGCCGTGGGTAAACGAATCCGGTCGCACCCATTGCCCGGCGCGCTTCATCATTTTGTCATCACCGATCGCCGCTGCTGTGTTCAGACCTTCCTCGATATCACCCTCCTCCAGCAGATAACTCTGCTTGTGGGCATGATGAGCCCAGACACCGGCATAACAATCGGCCTGCAACTCGGCCTTGACCGACAGCGCATTACCCTGTGCTTCGCTGACCCGGCTGCGGGCGTTTTGCACGGCCATGGAAATGCCCAGCTGGTTTTGCACATGATGGCCGATTTCATGGGCGATCACATAGGCCCGGGCGAAATCCCCGACGCCGCCCATTCGTTCCAGCTCGCGAAAAAAACTCAGATCTATATAGACCTGATCATCGCCGGGACAGTAGAAAGGGCCGGCCGCCGCCGAGGCAAAACCGCAGGCGGAGTTGACCTGGCTGGAAAACAGCACCAGCTTGGGTTTACGGTACTGACCCTGGCGCACGGCGAACTGCTGATCCCAGACATCTTCGGTCGAGGCCAGAATCGCCGAAACGAACTGCACATTCTCGTCATTCGGGTCCGCCTGATTCTGGCTGTAACCCGAATCCTGCCCGCTCATCGAGCCACCGAGCATCTGCGTGACGTCCTGCCCCAGAAACAAACCCAGCAAAACCAGCAGCAAGGTACCGATACCGCCGCCAAGCTTTACCCCGCGCCCCACACCGCCGCCACGCCGATCCTCGACATTCGTGCTTTGTCTGATCCGTCTCCAACGCATAAAATTCACCTTTTGTTTCCGGGAACGGGCCAGCGCCCGATCGACCGGCACATTCTAGCACCGCCTCGGCGATACGCGAACATGGACGAACAGGCCAATTTACTGAAAAGCCGCCACTCGTATTAAAATGGCGACTCGAGTCACCGGATGCCAGCCGTACATATGCCGATCAAGCTGATAGACAGCCACAGTCACTTCGATGACCCGCGACTCGACGCCTGCCGCGAGGCGTCCTATGCCGAGGCACTGGCTGCGGGCGTCGTCCAGCAGGTCATTCCGGCGGTCAGCGCCAATACCTGGCAACGGGTAAAAACGCTCTGCCGGACATTCACCGGTCTGTACCCGGCTTACGGCCTGCATCCGATGTTTATGGCTGAACACGAGTCTCGCCACCTGGACGCCCTGACGGACTGGCTGCACAAGGAGAACGCTGTCGCTGTCGGTGAATGCGGGCTGGATTATTTTATCGGTAACCCTGATAAAGCCGCGCAGAAAAGGATTTTTTCCGGACAATTGCAGATTGCCGCGGAGCTGTCGCTGCCGGCGATCATTCACGCCAATCGTGCGGTGGAGGATGTCATCATCGAACTGAAAAACAGTCCGCTCCGACGCGGTGTGGTGCACAGCTACAATGGCAGCCGACAGCAGGCCGAGCGCCTGATCGAACTGGGGTTCAAAATGAGCTTTGGTGGCGCCATCACTTACGATCGGGCGAAAAAGCTGCGCGAACTGGTGAAAACCCTGCCGCTCGACAGCCTGCTGCTGGAAACCGATGCACCGGATCAGCCACCGGCCGGCCACCACCGGCAATTGAACAAGCCGGCCTATTTACAGGAAATCTTTACGGCTTTTTGTCAATTGCGCGAAGAACCGGCCGACCACATCGCCTCCCGGCTCAACACCAACGCAGCCGACTTGTTCACGCTGCCCGCAATCGGGTCAAGCTGATCAAATGCGACAGTTTACCGAACTGCCACCGCTCGGCTTGTATATCCACATCCCCTGGTGCCTGAAAAAATGCCCGTACTGCGACTTCAACTCGCATGCAATCGGCGAACAGGAGTTGCCGGAAAACGCCTATGTCGACGCCTTGCTGGCGGATCTGACGCAGGAGCTGCCGGACATCTGGGGCCGCAGCATCAGCAGTGTGTTTATCGGCGGCGGAACCCCAAGCGTTTTCAGTCCGGCGGCCTTTGACCGGCTTCTGAGCGGTATTCGCGCCCTGACCAATCTGCATCCTGAAACCGAAATCACCATGGAAGCAAACCCCGGCACCTTCGAGCAACAGCGTTTCGCTGAATTCCGGCGCCTCGGGATCAATCGCCTGTCGATCGGGATTCAGAGCTTTGACGACCGCAGCCTGCGTGCGCTTGGACGCGTACATAACGCCGAAGAAGCCACCGAGTCGGTTCGAATCGCCCGCGAGGCCGGTTTTGAACGGCTCAATCTGGACCTGATGTTCGGCCTGCCGGAACAAAGCCGGCAGATGGCTCTGACGGATCTTGCAACAGCCCTGGCTTTGCAGCCGGATCATCTGTCCTGGTATCAACTGACGCTCGAACCCAATACCCTGTTTTATCAACAACCGCCGCCACTGCCGGATGACGATGAAAGCTGGGCTATGCAGGCGGCCGGGCTGGACTTACTCGACGACGCCGGCTTCGCGCGTTATGAGGTCTCGGCCTTCGCTCAGCCTCGCCAGCCATGCCGGCACAATCTCAATTACTGGACCTTTGGTGACTATCTCGGGATCGGCGCCGGTGCCCATGGCAAAATCAGTTTTGCTTCTGACGGCCGGATCATCCGTCGCCGCAAACGCCGCAACCCCGCCGATTATCTGCGCCATGCGACAACCGGCGCGCGTCTGTCGCATGAGCAGGAGATTCCGGTTCAGGAGACTGCATTCGAATTTATGCTGAATGCCTTGCGGCTGAAAGACGGCGTCGAAACCGGTTTGTTCGCCCGACGCACGGGCTTGCCGCTGCAAGTGGTCAGAAAACAGCTCGACGAAGCGATAGAAAAAGGGCTACTGGCCGATGACCCGGCACAGATCGTGACCACGGCGCTCGGCTATGACCACCTCAACAGTGTACTGGAAATTTTTATGGACAGTGGCAAGTCACGGACATACATCCCGATCCAACCCGCCTGAGCGACCGCTAGCGAATGGCTTCGAGTGCTTGCAAACGGGCTTCGCTGAGCTGCTTGACGTCAGTCAACTTCTGATTGATTTCAGCCGGATTGGCCGACATCGGCAGCGCTGAACGATCAGCGACCTGCGGTGATGCTTCAACCTGGGCGGTCAACCGTTTTTTGTGTGGATCCGGCAGCGGCAGCGGGTAGGCATCCATGACATTTCGGCCAGGATCAAGCTTGACGGTCTGGTAAGCGGTGTCGGCAGCCGGTCTGTAGGTGCCGAAATGAGTGACGCCGTCGGCATCCACCCAGCGGTAGATCCGTTGTGTCGAATTTTCTTCATCGCCGACGTCAAACGACAGTGCGTCGCCGGCACCTGTCAGAGAGCGGCGCACCGAGCGACTTGCCTCGTCGTACTGCCCGCCCAGGCCGTTGGCAACGCTTTTCAGGGGCATCAACGGGTCCTGGCCCTGCAAATACATCATGTACGACATCAACGCAATCAGCATGATGACCGGCACCATGGCCTTGAACAACAATCTGAAAAATATGCCGGACACTGATCTCGGGACTCGCTCGCTAATGACGGAATTTAATCGTTATTCCAGTAAAATTCGGCTGTACACTGTGTAACTTTAAAGTTACTTGTAAAACCTTCGCTTGGTCGCCATTTTGCCTTGACCACAACCCGGCCAGGAGCGGGCGCCGTTGCGAGCTTGCAAAAACTGTTCGCAAGGCATACACTTCAGCGCCTTAAATTTTTACGAGATTTCGAGAGACCGTTATGAAACCTGACATACACCCGAGTTACAGTGAAATCACGGTCACCTGCAGCTGTGGTAACACCTTCCAGACCGGCTCCACAAACGGCAAGGACCTGACGATCGAAGTGTGCTCCAACTGCCATCCGTTTTACACCGGCAAGCAGAAGGTCATGGATACAGCTGGCCAGGTAGACAAGTTCCGTCGCCGCTACGGCAACAAGTAATCACGGACAGCCCGTGCCCTTTTGCGGGCTGTCACTGAAACAAAAAAGGCGCTACCTGAGCGCCTTTTTTGTTTTTCTCACTCCGTTGGTTTCCGGCCTGCCGCTGCATGCCGACTGCCCACGTGCTGTTTTAGAAGGCGGTTTTCACGCAGAAGTCAGTCAGATTATCGATGGCGACACCCTGGAAATCAGCGATGGCCGACGAGTACGCCTGATCGGCCTCAACGCGCCGGAACTCGACGACAGCGACGGCAACAGCCAGCCTTTTGCCGCTGAAGCCGGCAGCGCCCTGGCCAGACTGATCAAGGACAGCCAGTCCCGCATCTACCTGATACCCGGTCGTGAAACCAGGGATCGCCACGGGCGTTTGCTCGCGCATGCACTGGACAACGATGGCCGAAACCTCTCACAGTCGCTGATCCGGGAAGGCCTGGCGGCACGCGCGACCGTCTTCCCGAACGACAGATTCGCCGACTGCTATCAGGATGCCGAGAATCAGGCACGAGCCGAACGCATCGGCCTGTGGAGCGCTCCGGGTTTCTGGCTGATCGATAAAAAACCGCTCTCCAGACAGGACCGGGGGTTTTATATCATCAGCGACCGCGTCGAATCGATCGGCGAATCGAAAAAGTCCATCTGGCTCAATCTGCAACACGGTGTGGCGCTGCGTATCGCGCGTGAGGATCTGAAAAATTTCCCCGACCGCGACTGGCAGGCTCTGCGTGACCGCTCTATCGAAGCGCGCGGCTGGCTGAACTACAGCCAGGGTCGCCACCGCCTGCGGATTCGCGGACCGCTTAATCTGACGGTTTTCTAGTGCACACACTTTATCTTATCGATTCGAGCATTTACGTGTTCCGCGCCTGGCATATGCTGCCGGGCTCCATCACCAGCGCAGCCGGCGAGCCGGCCAATGCGGTCTACGGTTTTTCGGAGTTTCTGCTCAAGCTGATCGAGACCGAAACGCCAAGCCACATGGTCTGCGCCTTCGATCAAAACAGCGATGGTTGCGCCCGCAGACGGATTTATCCCGACTACAAGGCCAACCGACCGGCGGCACCCGAGGACCTGAAAAAGCAGTTTGCCTGGGCCCGTGAATTTGCCGAGGCGCTGGGCCTGCCCTGTTTCGCCAGCCATTCGCTCGAGGCCGACGATATCATCGGTACCCTGGCGAACCGGGCGCGCGCGCAACAGGCCCGCAGCATTATTCTCAGCGCCGACAAGGATCTCGCGCAGTTTGTCGGCAAGGACGACATGATCTGGGATTATGCCCGGAACCGCCGGCAGACGATCGCCGATATCCGCAAGCGCTACCGGATCAACCCCGGCCAGATTCCCGACATGCTGGCGCTGGCCGGCGACGCGGTGGACAATATACCCGGCGTGCCGGGTATTGGCATACATACCGCCGCCCGGCTGCTGATCAAATGG
>JAGRHW010000340.1 GCA_020444765.1 Gammaproteobacteria bacterium
CCCGATGTACGCGGGCGGGAGCAGATTCTGCGAGTGCATATGAGCAAGGTGCCGGTGTCGGATAATGTGCGCCCGGACCTGATTGCTCGCGGTACCCCCGGCTTTTCGGGTGCGGATCTGGCAAATCTGGTCAACGAAGCAGCGCTGTTCGCGGCACGGGCCAACAAACGTATCGTCGAAATGGCGGAGTTCGAAAGCGCCAAGGACAAGATCATGATGGGCGCGGAGCGCAAGTCGATGGTCATGAACGAAGACGAAAAGCGTCTGACCGCCTATCACGAAGCCGGGCATGCGATTGTCGGTCGCCTGGTTCCCGAGCACGACCCGGTTTACAAAGTGACGATCATTCCGCGTGGACGTGCGCTGGGTGTCACCATGTTTCTGCCCGAAGAAGATCGCTACAGCCACAGCAAACAACGCCTGAACAGTCAGATATCCTCGCTCTACGGCGGTCGTCTCGCCGAGGAAATGGTATTTGGTCCCGATAAGGTCACGACCGGTGCTTCCAACGATATTGAAAGGGCGACCGATCTTGCGAGGAATATGGTCAGCAAATGGGGCTTGTCCGAGAAGCTTGGTCCGCTGGCCTACAGTGAAGATGAAGGCGAGGTCTTTCTCGGCCGCTCCGTGACCAAGCACCAGCAGATCTCCGCGCCGACCGCTCAGGCTATCGACGAAGAGATCCGTGCGGTGATCGACAAGAACTATGAGCGTGCAAAAAATATCCTGCAGGAAAATATAGATAAACTGCACACGATGGCTGATGCCCTGATCAAGTATGAAACTATCGATAGCGACATGATCGATGCCATCATGGAAGGTCGGGATCCGGGTCAGCCCGCTGACTGGTACGATGACAGCACGCCGCCTGGCACGCCCGGCGACAAGGGTGTGGCCAGCAAGGCTGAAAATGCCGGCGACAAACCCGAAGATGGTTCGATAGGCGGTCCTGCCAGCCAGCATTAGGACAGCTGTTCGGTGACGAAAAAGCGATAGTGGTAAACTGCTATCGCTTTTTTTGTGTCTGCGGAATATTCAAAACATGTCTGCCTTACCCGCTCTGGATCTTCAATCCCGTAAAACCCTGGTCATGGGGATTCTTAATGTTACGCCGGACTCTTTCTCGGACGGCGGCTCTTATGATCACCTTGATGCAGCGCTTGAGCGTGCCCGACAGATGTGTGACGAGGGTGTCGATATCATCGATATCGGCGGTGAATCGACGCGCCCGGGTGCCCCGGCGGTATCTTCGTCGGACGAGCTGAGCAGGGTTCTCCCGCTGATCAACGCCATCGTGGCCGATCCGGCGATCCGGGTTCCTCTTTCCATTGATACCAGCAAGCCCGAGGTCATGCGGCAGGCCGTCGGCGCCGGTGTTTCGATGGTTAACGATGTCAGGGCTCTGCGCGAGCCCGGAGCGCTGGAAACATGTGCTGATTTACAGGTTCCGGTCTGTTTGATGCATATGAAGGGCGAGCCGCGCACTATGCAGAAAAATCCGCAGTACGGTGATGTTGTCGCTGAGGTGACGGAATTTTTACAAGCCCGGGCCGACGCCTGCATCAAGGTCGGCATGGATCCGGACAATATTGTACTCGATCCGGGTTTTGGTTTCGGCAAGAATCTTGAACACAATCTTTGCCTGTTGAAAAATCTTAGGCGGATTTGTCAGCTGGGTTTTCCCGTACTGGTTGGTGTTTCCCGTAAGTCCATGTTTCAGGGAATACTCGGCGCGCCTGTCGATCAAAGGCTGTTTGGCAGCCTAGCTGCCGCTTCGCTGGCGGCTGACCGGGGTGCGAAAATAGTCAGAGTGCATGACGTAAAGGCAACAGTCGATGCAATGAAGACGGTTGATGCGGTGAACGGCGTCTAGCCGGTCTTTTGTGACGTTACAGATTACAATTCAGTCGCAAATATTTGCTATCTTTTCATTATAAAATAACAGTTTTTGGCTCGGGAGAAATTGATGTCCAGAAAATATTTCGGAACGGACGGCGTCAGAGGACGTGTTGGCACGGAACCCATGACAGCAGCCTCCGTGCTCAAGCTGGGCTGGGCGGCCGGCAAAGTGCTCGCGAGTCAGGGTAACAAGGAAGTCCTGATCGGCAAGGACACGCGTATCTCAGGTTATCTTTTCGAGTCCGCGCTGGAGGCGGGTTTGTCGTCTGCGGGTATCAACAGCCGCATGCTCGGACCCATGCCGACGCCCGCGGTTGCCTATCTGACCAGAACCTTTCGGGCCGCCGCAGGTATCGTGATCAGCGCGTCGCACAATCCTTACTACGACAACGGTCTGAAATTTTTCTCCTGCGACGGTTCCAAGCTGCCGGATGAAACGGAGCTGCAAATCGAGGCGATGATGGATGAGCCGCTGACCACGGTCGATTCGGCTGATCTCGGCCGGGCGAGCCGGGTTTCGGACGCCGCCGGCCGTTATATCGAATTCTGTAAAAGCACCTATCCATCGGGCAGTCGTCTGGGCGGGTTGCGCATGGTTGTCGACTCGGCCAACGGCGCGGCTTATGACATTGCCCGGCGGGTTTTCGAAGAGCTGGGCGCGGACGTGATTGCGGTCGGCAACGAACCAAACGGCCTGAATATCAACAAGGATTGCGGCGCCACGGTGCCGGATAATCTGCGCGCCCATGTATTGCTCGAACGCGCCGATGTCGGTGTCGCGCTTGATGGTGACGGCGATCGTCTGATCATGGTCGATCATCGCGGCGAAATCGTCGATGGTGACGAAATACTCTATATCCTGTCGAAGGCGCGCAAGGATGCCGGAGAGCTGAAGGGCGGGGTGGTTGGCACGCTGATGAGCAATCTCGGCCTCGAGCATGGTCTGGCTGAGCTGGGTATTCCGTTTGAGCGGGCAGCGGTCGGTGATCGCTACGTGCTGGAAAAGCTGATTGCCAACGACTGGCGTCTGGGTGGAGAGTCATCCGGTCATATCATCTGCCTCGATCGTACCACAACCGGTGACGCGATCGTCGCGGCGCTCCAGGTTCTCGCTTATATGCGGGAGACCGGAGACAGCCTGTCGGTATTGAAATCCGGTATGACGCGCTATCCGCAAATGCTTCTGAATGTACCGTTGAGCAAAAAGGTCGATGTCACCCAGAATCCGGTGGTGCGCGATGCGATCGGCAAGGCCGAATCCCAGCTCGGCGATTCGGGTCGGGTGCTGCTGCGATCGTCCGGTACCGAACCCGTCGTGCGAGTCATGGTCGAGGGTCGGGTTGCCAACGATGTCGAGAAGATTTGCAACGAAGTTGCCAACGCGGTCGGCGCCGCTCTGGGATAGAGTTTAAGCGCGCATCTTTGGGTTTTCACTGCTGTCATAATCCGGGCGGCAAATGACACAGCCCGGATTTCCCCGTTCTGTTTCCTATTGATTTGTGTGGTCCGGAAATGTATGCTTGCGCCCTTTTCCGAAAGCGTGTTTGGAGACAGCTCTATGAGAACCCCGATGGTGGCCGGTAACTGGAAGTTGAACGGTACACGAGCAAGCGCGGTGTCATTGGCTGCCGATATCGTCAAAGGGGTTCAGGGCGATCAGGTCGAAGTTCTGGTTTGTCCGGTCTATGTTCATATACCCGAAGTTCAGACAGCGCTGCAAGGTTCAGCGGTAAAGCTGGGTGCACAGGATGCGGCCTCACAAGGTGAAGGCGCTTATACCGGCGAAGTTTCTGCTGCCATGCTTGCAGAATTCGGTTGTGATTACGTGATACTCGGGCACTCCGAGCGACGCAGTCTGTTCGGTGATGCCGATGATGTTGTGGCGCAAAAATTTCTGGCGGTACAAAAGGCTGGGCTTGTGCCGGTGCTGTGTGTCGGCGAGTCGCTTGATGAGCGTGAGTCAGGTGTAACCGAGGAGGTTGTCGGCAGGCAGCTGGATGCGGTGATCGAGCAGGCTGGCATAGCGGCGCTCGATAATTGCGTGGTTGCCTATGAGCCGGTTTGGGCTATAGGTACTGGCAAGACTGCAACGCCTGAGCAGGCTCAGGACGTGCATGCCTTTATTCGAAATAAAGTAGCCGGCTTGGATGTCGGGGTTGCTGCAAAATTAAGGATTCTCTACGGCGGCAGCGTCAAGCCGGATAATGCTCGTGAGCTGTTCGGCATGGCGGATATAGATGGTGGTTTAATAGGTGGCGCGGCATTGAAAGCGGGAGATTTTCTCGTGATTTGTGATGCCGCGAAACCC